>JAFEDM010000144.1 GCA_018241625.1 Pseudomonadota bacterium
CGCATGCGCGCGGCGCCCGTGAGCATCTGACCGTCCGCGAGGGCGTGCTGCAGGTCGCTTCGGGCGGGGACAGTGTCGAGGTCACCCAGGACGCCACCGCCCGCTACGCCGCCGACGTGCCGCACGCGATCCGCAATCTCGGAAAGAAGCCGGCCCGCGCCCTGCTGGTGGTGGCGCACGGCCGCTGAGGGCGAGCGCCACGGCGCCGCTTGATCCACTATCGTGGACATGATGTCGCATATCCTGCATAACGAACTCGGCCCGTGCGCGTTCTCCAGGGAACGCAGATGCGACTCGGAGGCAGCGGCATGCGCAACGACTTCTATACGCGGATCGCCGGCGAACTGGCGGACATCGACGCCCAGGGCCTGACCAAGCCGGAGCGGGTGATCAGCTCGCGCCAGGGACCGGTGGTGCAGGTGCGGCTGGCTGACGGGCGAACCGTCGAGGCGCTGAACTTCTGCGCCAACAACTACCTTGGCCTGGCGGGCGATCCGCGGGTGGCGGAGGCGGCGGCCCAGGCGGCGCGCGACGCCGGCGCCGGCATGGCCTCGGTACGGTTCATCTGCGGCACCCAGGCGATCCACAAGGAGCTGGAGGCGGCCACCGCCGACTACCTGGGCTATGAGGACGCGATCCTGTTCGCCGCGGCTTTCGACGCCAATGGCGGGGTGTTCGAACCCCTGCTGGGCGAGGGCGACGCGATCATCTCCGACAGCCTGAACCATGCCTCGATCATCGACGGGGTGCGGCTGTGCAAGGCTGAGCGCCGGCGCTTCCCGAACGGCGACATGGCGGCGCTGGAAGACGAGCTGAAGGCGGCTCGGGCCGGCGGAGCCCGGACCATCGTCATCGCCACCGACGGTGTCTTCTCCATGGACGGTCACATCGCCAAGCTGGGCGAGATCACCGCACTCGCTGACCGCTACGACGCCCTCGTGCTGGTCGACGACTGCCACGCCACCGGCTTCCTGGGCGACGGCGGGCGCGGCTCGGCGGCCTACCGCAAGGTCGAGGGGCGCATCGACATCCTGACCGGCACCTACGGCAAGGCGCTGGGCGGGGCGATGGGCGGCTTCGTCGCGGCGAAGAAGCCGGTGGTGGAGCTGCTGCGCCAGCGGGCGCGGCCCTATCTGTTTTCCAATGCGCTGGCACCCGCCGTCTGCGGCGCGGCCCTGGCGGCCATCGACATCGCCCGCGGCCTGGAGGGCGAAGACCTGCGCGGTCACTTGAAAACCAACGCCATCCGCTGGCGCGGCGCGTTGGAAGACGCGGGCTTCGACCTGGTCCCCGGCGAACATCCGATCGTGCCGGTGATGCTGGGCGAGGCCAGGCTGGCGCAGGACCTGGCGGCGGAGCTTTTGAGCCGGGGCGTTTTCGTCACCGGCTTCTCGTTCCCGGTGGTGCCGCGCGGCCAGGCGCGAATCCGCACCCAGCTCTCGGCGGCCCATACGTCGGAGCATCTCGACCTCGCCGCCAAGGCCTTCGTCGAGGCGCGCGACGCCGTGGTCGAGCGTTCCAAATCCCAGCCTGTCGGAGTTGCTTAGACATGACCATGCACATGCTGGGGCTGGCGAAGCTGAAGCCCGCCGAGGGCCTGTGGAGCACCGAGGCCGACGTACCCGCCTGTGGGCCGGATGAGGTGCTGATCCGCATCCGTCGCACCGCGATCTGCGGCACCGACCTGCACATCTGGAAATGGGACGACTGGGCCAAGGCCACCATCCCGGTGCCGATGATCGTGGGCCACGAATACGCCGGCGAGATCGTCGAGATCGGCAAGGCGGTGACCCGCAAGCTGCACGTCGGACAGCGGGTGTCCGGCGAGGGGCATATCATCGACATGAACTCGGCCGCGGCGCGGTCGGGCCGCTTCCACCTGGATCCCGGCACCAAAGGCGTCGGGGTCAACCGCCAGGGCGCCTTCGCCGAATACCTGGCGATCCCGGCGTTCAACGTCGTGCCGCTGCCGGACGACGTGAGCCTGGACATCGGCGCCATCCTCGATCCGTTCGGCAACGCGGTGCACACCGCCCAGCAGTTCGACCTGATGGGCGAGGACGTGCTGGTCACTGGCGCCGGGCCGATCGGCATCATGGCCGCGGCCGTAGCGCGCCGCGCGGGCGCGCGTTCGGTGGTGATCACCGACCAGAACCCCTATCGCCTGTCCCTGGCGCAGAAGCTGGCCGACGTGCGGCCGGTGGACGTGACCCACGAGGACCTGGCCGACGTGCAGTACGAGCTGGGGATCGAGGACGGCTTCGGCGTGGCGCTGGAGATGTCAGGCGCGCCGGCGGCGATCAGCCAGGCGGTCGATGCGCTGGCCATGGGCGGCAAGATGGCCATGCTGGGCATTCCGGGGAAGTCGATGGATGTGGCCTGGTCGCGGATCATCCTGAAGGCCCTGACCATCAAGGGTGTCTACGGCCGCGAGATGTTCGAGACCTGGCGCAAGATGTTCGGCCTGATCCGCAATGGGCTGGACCTGGAGCCGCTGATCACCCACCACCTGGACGCCAAGGACTTCCGCGAGGGCTTCGACGCGGCGCTTTCCGGCCAGGCCGGCAAGGTGGTGATGCGCTGGTAGGGGCCCGCCCCTAGTCCAGCAAGTAGGCGAGCTCGGCCGGGGAAATCTCGTCGCCGAAGCCGGAGGCGTAGTCGAGCAGCAGGCTGCGCACCGCCACCGGGACCAGCTTTCGGCCACGGCCGGCCTCGCCGACGTTCAGGCGCGAGCGCCCGGGGTCGGGATTGAGGGCGTAGGCCTCGAGGCGCGCCCGCTGGTCCTGCGTCAGATCCAGGTGCTGGCAGACGGTTTCGACGAAACGGGCCGGCGCGAGGAGGTGGTGGTCGTACTGGATCACCAGCGGCTTGACGATGCCCTGGCGAATGCCGCGCTTCCAGGTGAGGAAGAAGCGGATCAGCCAGATCCCCAGGGTGGGCGCCAGCAGGCGGTAGCGGTCGGCGGGATCGCGCTGCGGATAGTCGTGCGGCAGGACATAGGGGTCGGCCAGCCAGCCGATCTGCGGCGGGTTCTGGGCGCGCCAGGCCAGCATCATGTCGTCGAAGGACACCAGGCAGTCGAGGATGTTGCGCACCGTGACGACCGGTTTGACGCTGTAGGCGTTCAGCTGCAGGGCTAGGTACTGGGTGTAGCGGGTGTGATGCTGCGCGACCCAGCCGTTCGGCGCTTCCAGGATCGCTTTCACCATCGCCAGTTCGTCGAGCTCCTGCTCGCGGGCGTTCATGCCGAAATAGGACGACAGGTAACCGCTGCCGACCGTGGTCAGGGAGACGAACGGCAGTTGCAGGGCATGCTGCAGCGCCGACTGGACGAAGGACGAGCCGGATTTCGGCATGCAGAAGACGGTGTATCGCGGCGCGACGGAGCTCATGGCCGCCTGACGGGCCGCGAGCAGGGCGCCCAGCGGACCCGGCAGGGCCTGGTCGGCCATCGCCGCGGCGTCCTCGTCGCTGAGCCGCAGGAACGGATTGCGAAGGCAGGCGGAGGTCAGGTCCGCGAGATAGTCGCCGTCGTCGCGAAGGGCGGCGCGCAGCGTCTGCTGCTCGGCGGGGTTCGTCGACCTGATGAGCCGCTCCAGCGCGGCGCCCGACCCGTCGGCCATTCACTCACTCCGGGCGCTCGTGCGCCCATTGCTCCTCCGCCGCAGTTGCGCCCACGTCGGGACGCCACCGATAGACGGAGAATCTTATAGGTTCCTTATTTGAATGAGAGCGTGAGGGAAGACAACCATTAGGTGCAGGGGCGCCGTTCTGCAGCCCGACGAGCGGACCCTCGGATCTAGTCGCCGATCTTCAGGAGCAGCCGGCGGCCTTGGGCGGAAGCGGCGGCGACCACAGGCCGACGTTCCAGTTCCAGGCCTGGGTCCCGGCGGCGCGACGGCGGCACATCACCGCCTCGTTGAGGTCGAACATGCCGGGCATCAGGCGCGCGCCCGGCTCGGGCGTTGCGCGGAACGCCATGTAGGCGCGCGTCCCGTCATAGGCGGGCCAGGCGGGCTGGCCGGCGGCGATGGGCTTTCCGGTGGCGGCGAAGCTGGTCCAATAGCCGACCATGGCGTCGGAGAGCGCGGTCTCGCCCGGGGTCCTCGGCGGCTTTGGCCACGCCGGCGGCAGGCGGTCGATCGAGCCGAACACGAAGGGCAGCTCGCTGGCGTGGAAGCCGTGCAGGCCTTTTTCGTCGGCGGCCGGATAGCCGTGGTCGAAGAGGTAGAGGTAGGCGGGCTGTCCGACCGCGGCCTGTTTGGCCGCCAACCGTTCGGCGGTCCAGCCGTAGAGGGCGTCGCGGGTCGTGGCGATGACGCTCTCTTCCAGGTTGGTCGGCGGATAGAGCTTCAGGAATGGATCGGCGAGGTCTGCGTAGGCGGCGCGGATGGCGGTCTCGTAGGCCTGGGCGCTGGCCGGCGGCCGCGGCGCCAGCATGCGCAGGGAGCGGATCTCGCCCGAGTTGAAGCCGGCCAGCAGCGGCACATGCGCCTGCTCGCCGCGATCGAACACGTCGACGAGCTGGGCGGGCAGCACCTGGCCGTCGACGGCGCCGAAGGGCGCGAAGCCGGGGGTGTTGGCCAGCGTTTTCGCGTCCATGGCCCGCAGGTCGGCCAGGCTCTTGGCGCCCAGCTTCGCGGCGAACTGGGCGCCGGACGCCTCGGCTGGGGGCGCGCCGAATTTCGCGGCCTTCAGATCGGGCGTGGAGACCATGTAGGCGCTCTCGGCGATGGCCTTGGCGAACAGGCCGCGGGCCGGCGGGGAGGCCAGAAGGTACATGACCGACAGGCCGCCCGCGGACTCGCCGGCGATGGTGACATTGGCCGGATCGCCCCCGAACGCCGCGATGTTGGCCTTCACCCAGCGCAGGGCTTCGATCTGGTCCTTGAGGCCATAGTTGCCGGAGACACCACCTTGCTCGGTCGAGAGCTGCGGACTCGCCAGCCAGCCCAGCACGCCCAGGCGATAGTTGATCGAGACGACGATGACACCGCGTCGGGCCATGGCGGTCCCGTCGTAGGTGGGTTCGCTGGAGAATCCCGTGGTCAGCGCCCCGCCATGAATCCAGACCAGCACCGGCGCGCGCTTTGTGGTCCCCATTGCCGCGCCTTGGGGCGTCCAGACGTTGAGGGTGAGGCAGTCCTCGCTCATGCGCGGCGGATCGTCGGCGTAGATGCTGCCGGGCGGCGACAGCGGCTGCCAGCAGGCCGCGCCGAACGCGGTCGCCTTGCGCACGCCGTTCCATGGCAGCGCGGGTTTCGGCGGCGCCCAGCGCAGCGGCCCGACGGGAGGTTGCGCGTAGGGGATGCCCTTGAAGACCTCGATCTGGCCATGCGACTCGCCTTCGACGGCGCCGGCGGGAGCCTTCACCACCGGGCCCGCGGCCTGCGCCGTCAGCGGAATGAGCAGGAGGGCGGCGAAGGCGGCGAGGGTGGTCTTCAGCGGCATGCGTCCTCCGTGAGCGCCAAGGCGCCGATCAGGTTTTGTGGGCGAGCGCCATGAAGCCGGCGGCCATGAACCTGGCCATGCGCTGCTTGATCGCGGCGAAATCGTCGGCATGGCAGAGCCCGCCGGACAGCCGGTCGATCCGGCCGGTGCGGGCCAGCGTGTTCATCAGCGAGCCGGTGACGAAGTGGTAGCCCCAGAAGATGTCTTCCTCCGGGGTGTCGGGCAGGGCGAGCTTGAGGATCGAGACCAGCTTGAGCACCACCGGATCGAAGTAGCGGTCCATCAGCACCGCGCCCTCGGCGGTGATGCTGGCCAGCGCGCCGAAGGCGGCATAGTTCATCCACGGCGCGCCGCCCTGGATGTAGAGGTCGAGGTCGGTGTCGAGGAAGGCGTGCAGGGCGCCTTCCACCGTAGGGTGGTCGCCGGCTTCGGCGGCGTAGCGCTCCAGGGCCTCCATCCGCCGGCCGCTGGTCACGCCGGCGCGGCGGGCGAAGACCGCCTCGAACAGGCTCTTCTTGTCGTCGAAGTAGTAGTGCATGAGCGTCGTATGGACGCCCACGCGCTGGGCCACGTCGCGCAGCGTCACCCCATGCAGGCCGTGCTTGGAGAACAGGTACTCGGCCGCGTCGAGGATCTGCTCGAGCGTCTCGGCGCGCTGCTCGGCCTTGGTCCTGCGGACCCGCTTCGCCGGCGAACCATCTGACATCGGTGACTACTCTCCGCCCTGGCCGCCCCACTGAGGCCGCCCCCACGGCCAAGTCGGCAGGCCGTGGGGAGCTTGTCAATCGTGAGGCCCGCGGGCCGGTCTAGATCAGAACGACTTCAACACCCGGATGCCGAACTGACGGGGCGGTCCGGCCAGGCGGATCGGCGACAGCGCGGCGGCGACGTATTTGTCGTTCGTCAGGTTGGAGCCGTAGAGCGTGGTGATGAAATCGCCATGCCGCCAGGCGAGCGAGGCGCCCACCAGATCGCGCGCCTCCAGGAAGTCGCCGGCCGCGCGATTGTCGAACAGCGTCGCCCACTGGTGGGAGATATGGCTGTAGCTGACCGACGGGGTCAGGGTGTCCTGGTCCGCCAGGTGGAAGACGTACTGGGTGTAGAGGTTGAAAGTGAAGTCCGGCGCGTAGGTCTGCGGCTGGCCGTTCAGGTTGATGCAGGTTGCGGTCGCCGGGACGGTGTTCGGGTTGCAGGTCCCCGCCGTCGGCTTGCGCGGATCCTCCGTATAGAAGGTTCCCAGCTCGCTCTTCTCCAGGCCCAGGCCAACGTTGAACGAGAAGTCGCCGAACACGCCCTGGGCCGAGGCCTCGAGGCCGTAGAGTTTGGTGGCGTTCGGGACGTTCTGCTCGGTCGCCTGCGTCGGCTGGTTGGGGATCGGCAGGATCACCTGGAAGTGGTCGAAGCTGTTGTAGTAGGCGCCCAGCTGGGTGTGCAGGTGGTTGTCCAGCAGGCTCGACTTCCAGCCCACCTCATAGTCGGTGACGTATTCCTGGCCGAAGGGCGGAGGCACCACGCCGCCGCCGAAATAGAGGGCGGTGTTCAGGCCGCCTGGTTTCGCGCCGGTGGCCACGAAGGCGTAGAGGAAGTTGTCGGCGTCGACCTTCCAGTTCAGCGCCACCTTGCCTGTCAGGTTGTTGCCTTCCTCGGTCTGGTCCTGGAAGAAGGCCAGGCCGAATTCCGGCACCGTGTAGTGGACACGGTTGGTGGTGCTCCACTTGGAATAGCGGGCGCCGACCTGCAGCTGCAGGCCGTTGTCCCAGTTCCAGCTCGCCTGGCCGAAGGCCGCGGCGGTGTAGGTGGAGTTGATGCCGTTCAGGTCCTCGTCGACCACGCCCGGAGGCACGCCGATGTCGAACAGGCCTGACGGGAAGTCATAGCGGTTGTTCTGGTAGTAGGCGCCCAGCACCCAGGTGAAGGGCTTGTTGTCGGGCGAGATGATGTTGAATTCCTGGGTCCACAGCCGCTCGTTCACCGCCTCGGCGATGATGTAGTTGGGCGCGGCCGCGGCAGTGCCGTCGATGTCGCCGGTCCAGGCCGAGCGGCCCTGCTGGTAGCTTGAGATCGAACGCAGGGTGAGGTTGTTGTCGGTGGTGTAGTCGGCCTTCACGATCGAGCGGATGAACTGGTCGGTCGCATAGGTCTTGTAGTTGTTCGCGAAGTTGAAGATCGAGCTCGTGCCCTTGGTCGTCAGCGGGTCGCCGAAGTAGCCGCCGTTGTCCAGGTAGTCGTAGTCGGTCTTCCACAGCACCTTGAGCTTGTCGTTGGGCGTCCACAGGACGCCGAGGCGCACGGCGCCCCACTTCAGGCCCGGGTCACCCGTCCAGGGGCCGGTGATGTGATAGAAGCTGTTGCGCTCTTCCGTATAGAAGGAGACGCGCGCGGCCAGGGTGTCGCTGACCGGCAGGTTCACCCCGCCTTGCAGGCCCCAGTCGGAATAGTTGCCCAGCTGGCCCTGCAGATAGCCAGTGTAGCCGCCGTTGATCTTGGGGTCGGCGGTGTTGACGATCACCGCGCCGCCGGTGGCGTTCTGGCCTGAGAAGGTGCCCTGCGGACCGCGCAGGATCTCGACGCTGGCGATGTCGAAATAGGGCTCTTCCTGGATGTAGCCGGGGAAGGTGGCGACCCCGTCGCGATAGGTGATGACCCCGGTGCCGGTCTGGGTGTTGTGCTCGCCCTTGCCGATGCCGCGGATGTCGAAGTCGTTGCCCTGGCCGAAGTTGTTGACGGTCAGCGAGGGGCTGACGAACTGCAGCTGGTCGACGGTGACGATGCCCTGCTTCTGCAGGTCCGCGCCGGTCATGACCGTGGCGGCGATGGCGGTCTGTTGCAGGTTCTCGTTGCGTCGCTCTGCGGTGACGATGAGCTCCTGGACCGTCGCGCCCGCGTCGGCGGAGGCCTTGGCCGGGGCGGCCTGCGCCGTGGCCACGCCGCTCCATCCCACGCTCACAGCCAGCGTCAAGGCAGACGCGCTCAGCCACAGTGTACGGATCTTCATGGTTCCTCCCCGGTCTCAGGCCCCTGCGTCAGGGGCCCGCGCTCTTTGGCGCTAGGTGCGCGGAAGCTGCAGCCAAACTCCCTGGGTCGTCAATGCTAATTCTATCGTGAGTGAATATCTTGATCTGAGCGCTATGGCGCCGGGGACACAGGCGGCGTCTCGCGCGGTTCGTTCACGAAGGTCATGGCTTGCCGGCGATGGGACGTTCCGGCGCGCAAGAAGAAGGCGTCGCAGAGCCTGCGACGCCTCGCTTCACGCTTCAATTCAGGGTCTAGAACTTGATCCAGACGCCATCGCGCCAGTAGCCGCGGCCACGATGCTCGTGCCACCGATAATGTTCGTCGTGGCCCCAGCGCCAGTTGTTCGGGTGGACGACCACATTGTACTCCGGTCGGTAATCGTAGTGGCCGCGGACGTGCCAGCACTCGTTATTGGCGTTGCAGACGATCGCGGCCGAGGCGGTGGTGGCGGTGAGGGCCAGGCCCCCAGCAGCAACCGCGCCCAGCAGGCCGATCTTGAGAAGCGTCTTCATGGGTCTCTCCTCTATGGACGGGTCCGAAACGGCGAAGGCCCGGCAGAGGTTGCTACGTTTGGGCGACGCGGCGGATCGGGCGCAGCGTCGGCTTGTCTGGGGGTCGCGCCTCGGCCACGTTCGGCTCATGCGTCCGACCTCCGTTCTGCCCATCTTGCTGGGCGCGTTCAGCCTGGCCGCCGACAGGCCGCCGATCGACCCCAAGGCTGCCGCCGACCTCTTCGCGACCGCCCACGCCATCTGCGCGGCCGACAATGGCCGGCTGTGGGGCGTGTCGCTCTGCGGGCCGATCATGCTGGTCGAGCCGCAGAGCCGCGCCATCGTCGCGAACCAGGCCGACAGCTTGGGAGCCCTGAAGGCCGAGGGCGCGCTCTTCGTCGGCGTCCTGCCGACGCGCGAGAACATCGCCTTCACCGCCGTCGACTGGTCGGGCCTGCGTTGGACGCAACTGCGCTGGCCCTTGCCGGACGGGACCGATGTCGAGCGCGTGCTGATCGCCCACGAAAGCTACCACCGCATCCAGCCGCAGATCGGCTTGCCGCTCATCGAAGGCGGCGACAACCGCCACCTGGACGAACTCGAGGGCCGCTATCTGCTGCAACTGGAGTGGCGCGCCCTGGCCCGGGCGTTGACCGCCACCCAGCCGGCGCAGAGCAAGGCGGCCGTGATCGACGCCCTGACCTTCCGCGCCCGCCGCTACGCCCTGTTCCCTAAGGCGGCGACCGACGAGCGTGCGATGGAGCGCAACGAGGGACTGGCGGAGTACACCGGCGTCCGCGCGGGCCTCGCCACGCCCGCCGCGCGCACGGCCTATACGCTGGGCGACCTGAAGAACCGCGCCGGCGATCCGACCTTCGTACGATCCTTCGCCCTGGCGAGCGGCCCGGCGCTGGGTCTTCTGCTGGACGGGGCCGACCCGTCCTGGCGGGTCAAGATGAAGGCGGGCGGGTCGATGGACCAGTTGCTGGGCGCGGCCGTCCGCTTTGCGCCGCCCGCCGACCTGGCGGCCGCCGCGAAAGCCCGCGCCTCAGCCTATGACGACGGAAGCCTGCGCGTCGCCGAGGAGAAGCGCGCGACGGAACGCCAGGCGATGCTGGCCGGCTTCCGGGCGCGGCTGGTGGAGGGGCCGGTCCTGAAGGCGCCGCTCAGCCACGCCAACTATTCGTTCGACCCGCGCACTCTGCAGCCGCTGGACGATTTGGGCACGGTCTATCCGTCGATCCGGGTCGCCGCGGACTGGGGGGTGCTGGAGGTCGAGACCGGCGGGGCGCTGATGGGCCACGGCGCGGTGGCGGTCTCGGCGTCACAGGCCGATCCGTCCGGGATGAAGGGCGTGGGCTGGACGCTGAAACTCAACCCCGGCTGGCGCGTGGCGCCGGGAGCGCGGCCCGGCGACCTGCAGCTGACCAAGGACGCCGGCTAGGCGACGGCCCGGGCGAGGTCGCGCGCCAGGGTCGCGGCCAGCGCGGCGGCCTGGCGGCGCAGATCGGGCACGGCGAGCGCCTCCCAATGCGCCCCGCGGGTGAGCGGGCCCACGGCATAGAGGCCCTCCGCGGACCGGCCGGATTCAAGGCGCAGGCGGCCCTCATCGTCGGTGTCGAGGCCTAGGCACAAGCTGTCCGGGCAGGCGAGGCCCCGGGCCGCCAGCCGCTCCAGGAGGGGGAAGCCGGCGAACCCGCCACGAGGGCCTGTGCAGTTCACCACCGCGTCGAACCGCTGCTGGAAACCCTGGCGTTCGCCGCGCCGCCGCAGGGTGGCGAAGAAGCCGCGCGGCGCGCAGCTCAGCCCCTCCAGCCGCGCGGCGATCACCGCCAGCCGATCGCCCCAGATCGGCTGCTCCAGCCAGGCCGCGACCGCCGGCGCCAGGCGGTGGCGATGGACGTCCCACCAGGGCTGGGCGTGGCGCAGGAAGCGGCGGCGCTCGGACTCCGGCCAGCTGCGCCAGATCTCCGCGGTCATGGGACGGACGCTGTCGACGGCGCTGCGCCAGCCCACCGCGCGGGCGTGGCGGCGCAGGGTCTTTAGCGCGGCGCGAGGGGTCGCCATCGGGCCCTGCGGCGGGGGCGCCGGCGGAGCGACGTCGTGGACGCGCGGCAGCACGCCGTGGCGTGAAATGGCCAGGATGCTACGCCCCGGCCGGTCCAGGCTGCGGACCACGTCGATCATGGTCAGGCCGGCCCCGATCACCAGGATTTCGCCGTCCGGCAGGCCGGAGAGGTCGGTCCGCCAGGGATCGCCGACATAGGTCCGGCGGCCCAGCACGTCGGCGTCGACCTGCGGCGGCCCCGCCGGCAGGCCAGCGCCCAGCGCCAGGACCACGGCGTCGGCCACGAAGCCGCGGCCGAGCGCCAGGCGCACTTCGTAGCCGCCCAGCGCCTGGGGGACGATCTCCACCGCCTCGTCCTTTTCGAGCAGGAGGCGCCCCGCGCCGCCGGCGCGCCGCATAGCGTCGCGCAGCAGGGCTTGGAGGTAGTCGCCGTACTGCCGGCGCGTGGCGAATCGGGCGGGGTCGGCATCCTCGCCCTGCGCACGCAACCAGTCCTGGAAGTGGTTCGGTCGCGCGGGAAACGCGCTCATGTTGCTGGTGCGCACGTTCAGCACATGATCCGGCCGCGCCGGCGAATAGGCGCGCCCCCGACCGAAGGCCGATGCCTTTTCAACGAGGCGAACGATGAGTTGCGGATCGGATTCCAACAGGTGGATGGCGGTCAGCAGGCCGGAAAATCCCGACCCGATGACGGCGACGGTCGGCCGGCGGCTTGCGCCGGTTTGCGGCGGAGGGGTCGCAGGTTTCGGCAATGAACCCTCCAGGCTGCGCTGGCATTATCCTATCGATTTGATAGGAATTGCAATCGGCCTTTGGGCGGGCGGACCTTGTCCTAATCCGATTTTCGCAACGGGGTTCCGGCGGCGTAGGCCGGAGGGATTACGCGCCTAGCCGCGGGCGGCGCCGTTGGCCAGGCTGCGGACGATGGCCAGCACCGAGCTACGGGCCTCACCCTGCGGCACCTTCGCGAAGGCGCGCAGCAGCTCCACGGCGCCGGGAATGGCCAACAGGCTGTTGAACTCGGCCTGCAGGGCGTCCTCCTGCGGGGCGTGGTTCTCTTCCTTCACGGTGCGCGCGCCCAGCAGGAAGCCGCCGGGGCAATCCAGCGCGCGGGCGGTCTTCACCAGCATGGACGCCGAAATCCGATTCGCGCCGCGTTCGTACTTCTGGACCTGCTGGAAGCTGACCCCCAGCTGTTCGGCCAGGGCAGCCTGGCTCATCCCGAGCTCCTTGCGGCGAAGCCGGATGCGCGCGCCGACGGCGACGTCGATCGGATTTGGGCTGGCCGCCTCTCCCATGGACTCCCGCCTTTTTTCAGTTTTGTAACAGCGCGACCGTAGCGGCTGGCCCGGTAAACTTCAAACGCGCGTTTGGTCGCGCCCCCCGACAACCAGTTTGAGGGGCCGCCAGGGGCGCAGCAGGGTCTCGGTGGCGGCGGTGCGCACGATGCTCGACAGGTGGCCCATGCGCTGCAGCCGAAGCAGGCCGTCGAGGCCCGGCTGCTCGGCGGGCGACAGCCCGGCGGCGTCGAGCGCCAGGGTCAGGCAGACGCCGCGGCGTTGGGCGTCCACCGCCGTCGCCAGCAGGGAGCCGTGCAGGGAGAGGCCGCAAAGCACCACCTCCGGCCGCGCCGGACCGGCGAGCGTCGCGCAGAGCTCGGGGCTGGCGAAGGCCGAGGGCTGTTCGCGATGATAGACCGGCTCCTTGGGCATGGGAGCCAGGCCCTCCGCCGGCCGCCAGGGCGTCTCGCCAGGCAGCCTGCGCCGCGAGATCGCATGGCCGGTCGTCCAGCCCTGGGCGCGCGCATGGTCGAGCAGGCGCGCCGCATTGGCCCGCCAGGGCAGGTCCGGACCCAGAGCCGCGCCGTCGCAGTCCGAGGCCGGGATCAGGGCGTCGAGGCACAGGAGCAGCACACCATCGGCCGTAGGCCGGCTCAACATCTCGCTCACGCGGCGAGGTCCCGCGCCGACGCCCGGGCGCCGGGGCTTTCCAAGACGCCGGGGCGGTCCCAGTCGCCTTCGGGCCGCAGCAGCACCATGGGCGGGCTGTTCAGGCCGACGCCGCCCGCATGCGCCGCGAGGTCGAACTCCATCTCGAGATAGGCGTAGCCGGAGAAGTGGAAGACCGGCCGGCCCGGGCGGGGGCGGCCCTTGAAGTAGCGCTTCCAGAAGGCTTCCCCACGGACCTGGGCGTGGCCGATCAGCTTGCGGTAGCCCTTGCGCGCGGCGAGGTCGAAGGCCGCCTCGCAGAGCAGCTTCAGGCCCGGGCCGCCGCGATGCTCCTTGCGCACCGCCAGGCGCTCGAACTTGGCGAACTCTCCGAACCAGCGCAGGCGCGCGACCCCGACCGGCTCTCGGCCGCAGCGGAGCAGCAGATGGGTGGCGCCGCAGAAGTCGTTGCCATCGAACTCCTCCTCATAGGGGCAGACCTGGTCGCCCATGTAGACGAGGGTGCGCACGGCCTGGACCTGCAGCATCTCGTCCAGGGTGCGCACGACGGCGACCGCGTAGTCGGCGTTGGCCGGGATCGGCGACGCGAGGGGCGCGCGGGCGACGCTCATGCGGCGATCGCCTCTTCCTGGGCCGGCATCCAGACCAGGCCGGCGGCGCCCGGCAGGTCGACGAACCCCAACCGCTCGCGCATCAGCCGATGGCCGGCTTCAGTGGTCGGTCGGGCGAACTTCGGCAGGTGGCCCACGGCGCCGGCCATGATCGTCCGGGCCCCGTCGATCACGCGCCGCGCGGAGGGTTTGGTGGTGGCGGCGACGCCCCAGCCGTAGAAGGCGCGGGCCGGCTCGCGCGGGCCGGCGACATGCGCGTCGGCGGGCGACAGGGCGTCGAAGCAGCCTGTCCGCACGGCCCGCAGCCCTGCGGCATTTAGCAGCACGAAGGCCAGCACGCCGGTCATCGCGCCTTCCTCCTCGGCGATGAAAAGCGCGGCGTCGGCGCTCAGGCCGTGCACCCGCTCAAGATCGTTGGCGGTGACGATTCCCTCGCCGATCAGTTGCGCCGCGAAGGCGCGCGCGGCGGAAATCTCGGCTTGGCGGGCCGGCCGGACGCCGAACGGCGCGAGCTCGCGCGCCAGCCTGATGGACAGGTGGGCGGTGCGGACGATGGCGGGGTTTCGCATGATGGCGCCTCCTGACCCGGAGGCTCGCGCCCGTCCGGCGGCTTGGGCGCCCGCAAAGATTGCAATAGGCTGGGCGCAGATCTGCCGGAGGTGGGGGGATGGGCGAAGTCGCCCGAAGGCGAGCGGATTGGTCGAACCTGCGCGTGTTCTTCGCCGTCGCCGAGACGGGCGGGATCAACGCGGCCGCGCGCGCGCTCAATGTGAACCCCTCGACCGTGACCCGGGCGGTGGAAGAGCTCGAGCGGCAGTTGAACGTCACTCTGTTCCACCGTGGGCCGAAGGGCGCGGTGCTGACGGCGGCCGGCGAGGCGGCGTTCCAGCGTGTGCGGACGATGGAGGAGATGGCCGGCGCACTGGAGCTGGAGGTAGGCGACAGCGAGACCCTGCCGGAAGGCCGCGTGCGGCTGGCCGCGCCGGACGGGGTGTCAGGCTACTTCATCACCCCGCACCTGCCGGAGTTCCTGAGGGCCTATCCCGGCATCGACCTCGCCATCGACTGCGGGCTATGGCCGGACCGGCCGCTGGACGGGGAGGCGGACCTGACGCTGACCTTCAGCGAGCCTACCCAGCCGGACGCCATCGCCCAGCCGATCGCCCATGTGCACTACGCCCTGTTCGCCAGCCGCGAATACATCAGCCTCTATGGCGCGCCCTCCAGCATCGAGGAGGTGCTGCCGCACCCTTACGTCCACCACGCCGCCCAGACCCACCAGCGCGAGCTGTGGGGCAAGAAGGTGGAGGCCTGGCAGACCCTGACGCACCGGCGCATCGAGACCAACTCCAGCGCGGTGGTGATCGAGGCGGTGCGCAACGGCGTGGGGATCGGCGCCATGCCCACCTCCATCGCCTCCGTGCTGCCCGACCTGGTGATGCTGGACGTGCTGAAGGTGGGACCGGCCAAGCTGTGGCTGGTGCACCATCGCGATGCGGTGCGGCCGGCCCGGGTGCGGCTGGTGAAGGAGTGGCTGAAGTCTATCTTCGACGCGCGCTCGAGGCCCTGGTACCGCGCCGAGTTCGTCCATCCGCGCGACTTCGCCGACCATCCGCAGCCGACGCCGGCCGTTCCGGTGCTGCCGAAGGGCCGCCGCGCCGCCGGTCGCTAAGGCGCGTAGGCCCGCCAGAAGAAGGCGGCGGTGATGGCGCAGGCGAGCGCCAGGGTGGCCCAGCGTACGACCTTGGCGGGCAGGCGCTTTCCCAGCAGCGCGCCCAAATAGCCACCCACCAGGCCGGCCGGCGCGAACCAGAGCGCCTTCCCCCAGTCGACGGCGCCGGCCAGGGCGAAATAGATCACTGCGGCGCTGTTGGCGGCGCTGACCAGCAGGGTGCGCGGCGCCTGCAGCGCCTTGATCTCGCCGGCGCCGGCGACGCTCCAGAAGGCCAGCATCATCAGCCCGACCGCGCCGCCGAAGTAGCCGCCGTAGACGCCGAGCAGCAACTGCGCGCCGACCACGACCGCGACGGGCGCGGGCCTGTCGCCGCGCAGGGCCTCGCCCAGCCGCCGCGCGAAGGCCAGCGCCAGGGTGGCGACCAGCAGCAACCAGGGCAGGATGCTGTCGAACAGCCGGCTGGGCGTCGCCAGCAGGATCACCGCGCCCAACAGCCCACCGACCACGGTCACCGCCGCCATGATCGGCAACGGCGCGCCACACACCGGGCCGCGGCCGGCGCGATAGACCCACAGGCTGGCCAGGCCGCCGGGAAAAAGCGCGACGGTGCTGGTGGCGTTGGCCGTGACCGAAGGCGCGCCCACGGCGATCAACGCCGGGAGCGAGACGAACGAGCCGCCGCCGGCCAGGGCGTTCATCGCGCCGGAGACCAGTCCCGCGCCGATCAGGATCAGTATGGTGCGCACCTTGGGCACTCGATCACTTCGACGGTAGGGAGGAAAGGCCTGAACCGCTAAGCTTGGCGGAACGAACCGCCCAGCCTGGACGCTCCGAGCCCATGAAATCCCTCCCCAACATCCTGACGTCGATGCGCCTGGTGCTGGCGCTGTTCATGTTCCTGGCGCTGGCCGCCGCGGCCGGCGCCGTGCCGGGTCTTTCCGACCACCTGGAGCCGTCCGTGCAGTTCGGGCTGCAGCGTTGGGCGCTCTACGCCTTCGTCATCGCCGCGGTGACGGATTTCTTCGACGGCTGGCTGGCGCGCAAGCTGAACGCGGTCAGCGTCTGGGGCGCCATCCTGGACCCGATCGGCGACAAGGTGCTCGTCTGCGGGGCGATCCTCGGCCTGATGTCCCAGGGCGCCCAGCCGCTGGTGGTGCTGCCGGCGGGCCTCATCCTGTTCCGAGAATTCACGGTGAGCGCCCTGCGCGAAGTGGGGGCCGGCAAGGGCGTGAAATTGCCGGTGACGATGCTGGCCAAGTGGAAGACGACCCTGCAGCTGGTGGCGCTGGCGTTTGAGCTGTTCGTGGCGGCCTGGGGCGCCTTTGGCCTGCCGGACGATCCCGGGCTGCGCAATCCGATGACCTATGTCGCGCATGGTCTGTTCTGGCTGGCGGCGCTGGTCACCCTGATCACCGGCGCCCAGTACTGGGAGCAGACCCGCAAGGCGTTGGTGGAGTAGGGTCATGAGCGAGGCCACCAGCCCTTCCGTCCTGATCGTCGGCGCCTCGCGCGGCCTGGGTCACGCGATGGCGGCCGAGTTCGCCGCGCGAGGATGGCGCGTGCTGGGCACGGTGCGGGGCGAGGGGACGCCGCTCCATGCCCTGGCCGTCGCGCGGCCCGGGCAGGTGGAGATCGAGAACCTCGAGATGACCGACCATGGCCAGATGCTGGCGCTGCGGGAGCGGCTGGCCGGCCGCGGGTTCGAGGTGGCGTTCGTCAATGCAGGCGTGGCGAACGACAATCCCGGCGCGACCCTGGCCGACGTATCGGCGGAGGACTTCGTCCGCGTCATGACCGTCAATGTCCTGGGCGCCATGCGCGCCGTCGAGGCGTTCGGCGGCCTGGTCCGTCCGGGCGGCGTGATCGGCGTGATGTCGTCCGGCCAGGGCAGCATCGCCAACAACGCCAACGGGACCAACGATGTCTACCGCGTCAGCAAGGCCGCCCTGAACCAGGCGATGGCCAGTTATGCGGGGCGGCACGCGGATGGGCCGGCGATGGTGCTGCTGGCGCCCGGGTGGATCCGCACCGACATGGGCGGCGCGGGCGCGCCGTTCGGCGTCGAGGAGGCCATGCCGCAGATCGTCGACACCCTGATCGCGCAGCGGGGCCGTCCCGGGCTTCGCTACCTCGACCGGTTCGGCACGCCGGTCCCCTGGTGACCTCGGGGCCCCGCGCTTGACGCCTGGCCGACGATCCTGATACTTAATATATTGCTTAAGTATGGAGGCCGCCCGTGGCGCTGACTCTCTGGTACCACCCGCTGTCGTCGTTCTGCTGGAAGGCGCTGATTGCGCTGTACGAAGGCGACATCGCCTTCACCCATCGTGAGGTGAAGCTGTACGATCCCGAAGAGTTGGCGGCCTACAAAAAGATCTGGCCGATGGCCAAGCTGCCGGTGCTGACCGACGACGAGCGTGGTCAGACGGTCCCGGAATCCACCCTGATCATCGAATATCTGGCGCGGAAATATCCGTCCGCCGCTAGCCTTTTGCCGGCCGACCCGGACGCGGCGCGGCCGGTGCTGATCAAGGACCGGGTGGTCGACAACTACATCCACGCCCCGTTCTTCGGCATCGTCGGCGAACGCCTGCGCGATGGGCCCAAGGATCCGTTCGGCGTCGAGCAGGCCAAAGCGGCGATCGCGCGTGGCTATGACGCCTTCGCGCCGATGGTCGAAGGGCCGTGGGCCATGGGTGAGGCCTTCACCCTGGCCGACTGCGCGGCCTTCCCGGCGCTGTTCTATGCGGACTATGCCGTGAAGCTCGACAGCTGGCCGACGCTGAAAGCCTACGTCGAGCGGCTGAAGGCGCGGCCCAGCGTGGCGCGGGCGCTGAAGGAGGCCGAACCGGTCTTCCACATGTTCCCGCTGAAGGACGGCTGAGATGTCGCTCGACGCGACCTTCCAGGCGCTGGCCGACCCCACGCGCCGAGCCATGGTCGAGCGGCTGACGCTGGGCCCGGCCTCGGTGAGCGAACTCGCCCAGCCCTTCGAAATGTCGCTGCCGGCGGTGGTGCAGCACCTGGCGGTGCTGGAGGCCTCCGGCCTTGTGGCTTCGGAGAAGGTCGGGCGCGTGCGCACCTGCCGGATCGAACCCGCCGCGCTCAGCCGCGCCGAGCAATGGTTCAACCAGCGCCGGGCCGAATGGGAGCAGCGCTTCGACCGTCTCGGCGACTACCTGAAGAAATTTCCCGACGGAGACCCGAAATGACCACCGACACCGCCCCGGACCTTGGGGTCAAACGCAGCGTCGCGCACGGCATGTTCACCATCGAGCGCACCTATCCGACCGTGACGCCGCAAAGGGTCTTCGACGCCTTTTCGAGCGTCGAGGGCAAGAACGGCTGGTTCACCGCCCCCAACGAGATGTGGACCGTCGCCGAGCGGGCGATGGACTTCCGGCCCGGCGGCCGCGAGCGCCTGGTCGGCAAGTGGGCGAGCGGCATGGTGACCGAGTTCGACGCCACCTACTTCGACATCGTCGAGGGCCAGCGGATCGTCTACGCCTACGAGATGACGCTGGACGGGCGGAAGATCTCCACCTCGCTGGCGACTTTCGAATTCAAGGCCGCGCCGGGCGGCGGCACGAACTTCCGCATGACCGAGCAAGGCGCCTTCTTCGACGGCTATGACGACAACGGCA
>JAFEDM010000145.1 GCA_018241625.1 Pseudomonadota bacterium
GCTGCCCCCGGCAGGGGCGTCGGTGGCGCCGCCGTGGGCGCGGGCGTCGGCGGCGCAAGCTGGGTGGGCGGACGCTGGGTCTGGATCGCCACCAGGATGCTCAGGCCCGCGACGCTCGCCGCCGCGAGACCACCGCCATAGCCCCACATCATCCGCCGCCGAGCCGGCACTGGCCGCGCCGCCGACTCGACCTCGGACGCCTGCGGCGCAGCCGCTGCCGCCGCCAGCACCCGCGCCCGGCGCGCCGCCCGCGCCGCCGGGTCGTCCAGCATCGCCTCGGCCTGGGTGTAGGCCCTGTCCATCGGGTGGGTGTCCATCGGATCGGGGGTGTTGGGATCAGACATGGGCCGACCTCTCCCCCGCCAGCGCCTCACGAAGTTTCGCCCGGGCGTAACGCAGCCGGCTCTTCACCGTCTCCACGGCCACGCCCGACACCTCGGCGATCTCGGCCAGCGACAGCCCGGCCTCGGCGAACAGCACGAAGGCGCCGCGCTGCTCCAGCGGCAAGGCCTCCACCGCGCCCACGATCTCCTGCGCCAACTCGCGCGACTGCACCTGCTCCTGCGGGCTCTGGCCGGGATCGGCGACCACCATCATCGCCGTCTCGTCCTGGGCCTGGGCCAGAACCGCCACCTTCTGGCGGCGGAAGTGGTCCCAGACCTTGCGCCGCGCGATGGTGTAGAGCCACGCGGGAAAGCTCGCCTTGGCCGGGTCGAAGCTGGCGGCGTTGCGCGACACGGCGATCCAGGTCTCCTGATGCAGATCCTCCGCCGCCTCGCCGTGCGCGCTTCCCAGCAGCCGGCGGATGAAACGGAACAGGGCGCGGTCATGCCGGTCATAGAGCTGTCCGAACGCCTGCGGGTCGCCCGCGCCGTGGGCGCGCAGAAGCTCGGCGTCGTCCGCCCATGTGTCTGGGGTCTGCGCCGGCTCCATCGAGGCCAAGCCTAGCGCTCGCATGGCGCGCGACGCAAAGCCTTAGCGGCCGCCCGGCGGGTCGGGGACGTAGCTGTGGCCGGGGCTCGACGGGAACGGCCGCGGCCAGCGGTCGATCGGCGGGCGCGGGCGCACCACGCCCAGGGCGACCAGGTTGTCGTAGCTGTCGTACTCGATCCGCCGGACCAGTTGCGGATAGGCGCTCGCCCGCTCGAACGGCACGTCGTGCACCGCCGAATATTCGCGCTCGCCATGGCCGGTGCCCAGCTTGTCCGCCCGCCGCTCCGCGAGCATCGAGGCCATGGGCGTGGCCCGCGACGCCTGCGCCGCCGGTGGCGGGACGGGCATTGGCGCGCCTCGCCGCTGCGCCGTGACCACCAGGTCGTCGATCTCCGAACCGCCTCGCGGCTCGGCCAGCGGCGTCACCGCCGGCGCAGGCGGCGGCGGGACCGGCTTCTCGCGGAACGCCGCCAGGCCGATCACGCCCACGTTCTGCGGCCGGCCGGTGCGCGCTGCGTAGGACTGCGGCAGCGGCGCGAAGGTGAAGGCCGCCACCTCGGTGTCCGACTTGCGCCAGCCGGTCACGTCGTAGGCCTGGCGCGGGAACAGCACATAGCCGGTCTGGTTGTAGGCCGCGGTCTGGCCGCTGATCACATTGACCCCGTCCACCGACATCACCACCAGCACCCGGCCGTCGCTGTGGTTGGTGACCCGCAGGCTGTAGCGCCCGCCCGGCTGGCCGGCCACGAACAGCCGCCCGTGGTGCGGCCAGACCTGAAGCGCCTGGCCGGTCTCGCGGTCCACCACCTTCAGGTCCACCAAGTCGGCCGGCGCATCCGCCCGCGCCCCGCCGCCCGGCCCAACCGTCGCCGCGGCCGCCGCCGCAAGCATGGTCCCCAGCATCGCCCGTCGCTTGAACGAGATCGCCGCGCTCGTGGTCATGTCCGCCTCCTTGGCCCCCAACCTCCTGGGCCTGACACCACCTCCTACGCAGCCGGCTGGCGGACGGGGTTAGGCCTCCCGAGGTTTTTCGCCGCTTGCCGCCCCGTATAGGTTACGTATGTAATTTTCGCGATTGACAACCTTCGCCACGCGCGGCCTTCTCCGGGATATTACATTCGTAGTTCTCGGGGGAGACCTTGTCGCAAGCGCCGACCTACCGTCGCGACATCGATGGCCTGCGGGCCCTGGCGGTCGCCGCCATCGTCGCCTTCCACGCCTTCCCGGCCCTCGTCCCCGGCGGCTTCGTGGGCGTCGACGTCTTCTTCGTGATCTCGGGCTTCCTGATCACTCGCATCATCGCCGACCAGCGGGACGCGGGCCGGTTCCACTGGGGCGGCTTCTACCTGCGCCGGGCGCGCCGGATCCTGCCGGCCTTGATCCTCGTGGCGCTCGCCACCGCGGCGGCGGCGGCCATGATCGAGCTGCCCCGCCAGCTGCAGGCCAGCGGCGGCGCCATGGCCGCCTCGGCGATCTTCGCGACCAACCTGCTGTTCGCCCTGGGCCAGGGTTATTTCGCGCCGGGGCCGCAGCTGAATCCCTTCCTGCACCTCTGGTCGCTGGGTGTGGAAGAACAGTTCTACCTGCTCTGGCCGGCGCTGGTCGCCGCCCTGTCGTGGGGCGCCATCCGCCGTGCGCGGCCGTGGCTGGCGCTCACCCTGCTGGCCGCCTCCCTGGCCTTCGCCCAGCTGCTGCTGGCCCAGGGCGCCGCCACCTGGTCCTTCTTCAGCCTGCCGTCGCGCGCCTGGGAGTTCCTGGCCGGCGGCGTGCTGAGCCTCGGCGCGGTCCGGCCGCCGGGTCCGCGCGCCGCCGCCGGGGCCTCCGTCGCGGGCCTGGCCCTGGTCGTGGGCTCGATCTTCCTGCTGCGCGACAGCACGCCCTTCCCCGGGCTCGCCGCCGCGCCGGCCTGCCTGGGGACGGCGCTGCTGCTGTGGAGCGGCGACGGCCAGGCGCCGGCCACCGCCCGGCTCCTCGGCGCCGGCCCGGCGGTGGCCCTGGGCCGCGTCTCCTATTCCGTCTACCTCTGGCACTGGCCGTTGCTGGTGCTGGCCGCCGACGCCGTGCAGGGGCCGCTGCGACCGGTCGCGCGGCTGGCCCTGGTGCTGGCGGCCCTGGGCCTCGCCGCCCTCAGCTGGCGGTTCGTCGAGCAGCCCTGGCGGCGCGGGTCCATGGATCGGCCCAGCGTGCGGATCGCCGCCTATGGCGCGGCCTCCCTAGGCGTGCTCGCCGTCGGCGCGGCGCTCTTCCTCACCCACGGCCTGCCCGGGCGGCTGTCGCCCGCCGCGCGCGCCGCCGCCGACATCGAGACGCAGGACGTGAACCCACAGCGCCACGTCTGCTTCGACCATCCCGGCCCCATCGCCTCCGCCGGATGCCGGTTCGGCGCCGCCCCCGACGCCC
>JAFEDM010000146.1 GCA_018241625.1 Pseudomonadota bacterium
GGACGCGTAGGCCAGTTCGACCATGCAGGCGAGCCGAAGCCCCTGCCCGCCATCACGAGCGCCGGCGGCGGCGATCAGCCGGTCGACCTCGGCGCGGCTCAGCACCTTGGGGAGAGACCGGCCCTTCTTCGGCGCCTCGACCCGGCGGGAGGGATCGTCGGCCCGCCAGCCCTCGCCCAGCACGAAGCGGTAGAACTGGCGCACCGCCGCGCGCCGTCGCGACGCGGTGGCCGGCGACAGGCCGCGCAGGCCGAGGTCGGTGAAATAGGCCTCGACGTCCGAGGCCGCGGCGCTGGAAAGGTCGCCGCCGCGCCCGGCCAGGAAGCCCTGGGCGTCGGCCAGGTCGCGGGCGTAGGCGGTGAGCGTGTTCTTCGCCGCCGCGCGCTCGACCGACATCATCTCCAGGAAGGCCTCGGCCCAGGCTCCTCCCTGATTGCTCATTTCAGCGCCAGGAGGCCTTCCAGCGCGAAGGCGCGGGCCTCCGGCTCCAGGCCCACGGCGTGCAGGGCGCGCACGATGCGGATGCGGTCGCCGATGGCGGGGCCGGCCGGCCCGGCGTCGGCGCAGGCCCAGAGCGCCAGCAGCGCCGCCTCGCCCATCAGCTTGCGGTCGGCGGCGGCGTCGAGGGCGATGTCGCGGCCGACGGGCGCGCGGCCCTCGGGCGTCGCCCAGTCGGTGAGGTCGTCGCTGTGGTCGAGGTCGCCGAGCGCCAGGACCAGCAGGGCGGCCGACGCCGCGCGGTTGGGGGATTTCGCGGTGTTGGCGACGCCGTTCATCACCGAAATGAAGGCCCCCGAGGTCACCGGCTTGCCGGCGGCGATCTGCTCGGCGGCAGGCGCGATATCCGGGCCGAAGGCGGCGGGATCGAAGGTCGGCGGCTCGGGGTCGCCCTTCGACAGGGCCGCGGCCACCGCCGGCGCCGGCTTCGCCGCGGCGACGTCGAGGCCGAGGCTGCGGCTCAGCGCCAGGTCCAGGCCGTTGCGCAGGCTGGCCGGCCCCGGATTGCCGACGCCGGAGAGCTTCGCGCCCATCAGGCGGCCGAACACCGGGTCGCGCGCCTGGGCCTGGGCGAGGTCGAAGGTGAGCTGGGCCTGGTCGGTGTGGCCGCCGATCGCCTGGCAATAGGCCCGCAGGCGCAGCCAGTAGATCTCGTCGCGCCCGGCGCCCAGGCCCTGGGCGACCGTGCAGGCGCGGCCCTCGTCCCCGGCCAGCAGGGCGCTTTCCGCCGCCGCCTGGGCCAGCTCCGGGCTGCGGTCGAGGCCCGGCGCGCGCGACAGGATGGCGGCGGCGGCGCGCGGATCGCCCTGGCCCAGCAGCGCCTGGGCGCGCAGCGCGACCACGGCCGCGTCCTCGCCGATGCCGCCAGGCCCGGGCGCGCCGGTCGCCAGCACGCGGCGCGCCAGCGCCGCGCCGGCCGGCGTAAGCGTCTTGGTCGCCAGGAGCGGCAGCACGGTCCGCGTCGTCTTGGCCGAGGCGCCGCGCCAGAGCGTGGCCGGCAGCCCCGTGTCGCGGCCGGGCGTGGTGAAGGCGTCGGGCGCCGCCAGGCTGCTCACCTCGACGCCCTGCGGCCGCGGAACCACCGGCGTGGGCGCGGGCGTCGCAGGAGACGGGGGCGCCAGGTCATGGGACGTCTCCGGCGGCGCAGGCGCGGCCGCCGGCGGCGCGGGCTGGCCGGCGTCTTGGGCGCTGGACGCGCTTGCGGAGCCAGCGACGACCATCAGGGCGAGGAGCAGGGTGCGACGCAACATGGCGCGATCATAGCGAGCGCGCGAAGTTGGCGCGAGGGCGCGCCCTCGTGTAGACCCCGCTGGTTGTCTGGGGCCTTCCATGGACCGCTATGAACCGCTGCGCCGCCGCACCATCGCCCTCGTGGGCCTGATGGGCGTGGGCAAGTCGAGCGTGGGCAAGCGCCTGGCCGCGACCCTGGACCTGCCGTTCCGCGACGCCGATTCGGAGGTCGAGGCGGCGGCCGGCCGTTCGATCTCCGACATCTTCGCCGACCTGGGCGAGGCGGCGTTCCGCGAGGGCGAGCGCCGGGTGATCGCGCGCCTGCTGGACCAACCGCCGCTGGTGCTGGCGACGGGCGGCGGGGCGTTCATGAACGAGCAGACGCGGGCGCTGATCAAGTCGAAGGCGATCTCGGTCTGGCTGAAGGCCGACCTGGACGTCCTGGCGCGGCGGGTGTCGCGCAAGGACAGCCGCCCGCTGCTGATCGGCAAGGACCCGATGGAGGTGCTGAAGGCCCAGGCGGCCGCCCGCTATCCAGCCTATGGCGAGGCCGACGTGACGGTGGAGACCGGCGACACCGCCCACCAGGTCACGGTCGACCAGGTCATCGCCGCGCTGAAAGCCTATCTGGGCGAAGCCCGGCCGGAGGCGCCGGCGTCGGAGGTTCCCACCGCATGAGCCGCGCGATCCTGGTGGGGCTGGGGCCCCGCAGCTATCAGGTGCGGGTGGGCGCGGGGCTGATCGACGCCGCCGGCGAAGCGGTGACGCCGCTGATCAAGCGCCGGCGCACCGCGATCGTCACCGACGAGACCGTCTGGGGCCTGCATGGCGCGCGGCTGATGGGGTCGCTGACCCGCGCCGGGATCGCGGCCACGCCGATCGTCGTGGCGCCCGGCGAGCAGACCAAGAGCTTCGAGGGCCTGGCCGAGGTGACCGACCGGCTGCTGGCGCTGGAGCTGGACCGCGGCGATGTGATCGTGGCCTTCGGCGGAGGGGTGGTCGGCGACCTCGCGGGGTTCGCGGCGGCCATCTACAAGCGCGGCATCGACTTCGTGCAGATCCCCACGACCCTGCTGGCGCAGGTGGATTCGTCGGTGGGCGGCAAGACGGCCATCGACACGCCGCGCGGCAAGAACCTGGTGGGCGCCTTCCACCAGCCGCGGCTGGTGCTGGCCGACCTGGACGTGCTGTCCAGCCTGCCCGAGCGCGAAATGCGGGCCGGCTACGCCGAGGTGATCAAGTACGGCCTGTTGGGCGATTTCGCCTTCTTCGAATGGCTGGAGGCCAACGGCGCGGCCGTGCTGGCGCGCGAGGCCGTGGCCCTAAGCCAGGCTGTCGCGCGTTCCGTCGAGATGAAGGCCGAGATCGTGGAGGAAGACGAGATCGAGCAGGGCCGCCGCGCGCTCCTGAACCTCGGCCACACCTTCGGCCACGCCCTGGAATCGGAGACCGGCTACGGCGAGGCTCTGCTGCACGGCGAGGCCGTCGGCGCGGGCATGGCGCTGGCCTTCCGCTTCTCCGCCGCCCAGGGCCTGTGCGATGCGCAGGAGGCGGCCCGCGCCACCGCCGCCATCGCCGCGGCTGGCCTGCCGACGCGGCTGTCCGACATCCGCGCCGAACCCTTCGCCGCCGAGCGCCTCGTCCGCCACATGGCGCAGGACAAGAAGGCGCAGGACGGGCGGCTGACCTTCATCCTGGCGCGCCGCCTCGGCGAAGCCTTCGTGGCCAAGGACGTGGACGCCGCGGCCGTCACCCAATTCCTGAAAAGCGAAGGAGCGGCCTGATGGGCGCCATCCTGGCCCTCGCCCCGGTGATTTTCGGCCTGCTGGCCGCCTCGGCCCTGTTCTCGGCCGCCGAGACGGCGATGACCGGCGCCAGCCGCGCGCGGATGCACCAGATGGATCGCGACGGCGACCGGGCCGCGCGGCGGGTGAACCGCCTGCTCGACGACCGCGAGATGATGATCGGCGCGGTGCTGCTGGGGAACAACATCTTCAACATCCTGGCCACCGAGCTGGCCAGCGAGGTTTTTCGCGAGAAGATCCCGGGCGCCCTGGGCGTGGCCATCGCCACGGCGGTGATGACGGCGTTGATCCTGGTGTTCGCCGAGATCCTGCCCAAGACGCTGGCGATCCTGCGTTCGGACGACGTCGCCCGCATCCTGGCCTTCCCGACCTATGTGGTGGTGCGGCTGTTCGGGCCGATCATCTTCGCCATCCAGTGGGTGATCCGGAAGACCCTGACCGTGTTCGGCGTGCGCATGGGCATGGAGATGGACGTGCTGGCGGCGCACGAGGAGATCCGCGGCGCGGTCGAGTACCACCACTCCGAAGGCCTGGTGGAGAGCGGCGACCGCTGGATGCTGGGCGGGGTGCTGGACCTGTCGGAGATGGACGTGAGCCAGGTGATGGTCCACCGCAACGCCATCGCCACCATCGACGCCGACCAGCCGCCGGCCAAGATCGTCGCCGACCTGCTGGCCACCGGCCACAGCCGCGTGCCGCTCTATCGCGACGAGCCCGAGAACATCGTCGGCGTGGTCCACAACAAGGACCTGTTGCAGGCGATCGCCGACGCCGGCGGCCGGATCGAGGCGGTCGACATGTCCGCCATCGTCCGCGAGCCCTGGTTCGTGCCCGAAACCACCAGCCTGAAGGACCAGCTCGCCGCCTTCCTGAAGCGGCGGACCCATTTCGCCCTGGTGGTCGACGAATACGGCGCCCTGCAGGGCCTGTTGACCCTCGAGGACATCCTCGAGGAGATCGTGGGCGAGATCGAGGACGAGCACGACGTGGCCATGGCCGGCGTGCGCACCGCCGAGGACGGCTCGGTGCTGGTGGACGGCTCGGTCAGCATCCGCGAGCTCAACCGCGCGCTGAACTGGGACCTGCCGGACGACGAGGCGGTGACGGTGGCGGGCCTGTTGATCCACGAGGCGCGGCGGATCCCCGAGGCGGGGCAAAGCTTCCACTTCCACCATCACCGGTTCTCGGTGCTGGAGCGGAAGGCCAACCGCGTCACCCGCCTGCAGATCTGGCCGCAGGACCGGGCGCACGACGATTAATCTAAGTTAACTCATGCGAATTGCACGGGCCGCGATACGCGTCATGATGGCGTCCCATAGTGTCACACGCAGCCTCCCAGTCGGCGTGTCTGAATTGCCCACGGGCGCGAGGAGATCTTCCGAATGAGCGAGCCGGCTGACCTGCAGGGTCTGCGCGTCCTGGTGGTCGAGGACGAGATGATGGTCTCGATGCTGATCGAGGACATGCTGGCCGACCTCGGCTGCGCCGTCGTGGGCCCCGCCTCGCGCCTGGACGAGGCGATCGCGCTGGTGAAGGACGCGACGATCGACTGCGCGGTGCTGGACGTGAACCTGGGCGGCCAGCCGATCTTCCCGGTGGCCGACCTGCTGCGCGAGAAGGGCGCGCCCTTCGCCTTCGCCACCGGCTATGGGGACGCGGGCCTGCGCGAGGTCGATCGCGGCACGCCGGTCCTGCAGAAGCCCTTCCGCGAAGGCGACCTGGCCCGCGTGCTGGGGGAACTGCGCGCCCGGGTGGGCTGACAAAGGGGGTCGGCTCGTTGCGGTCGGAATTATCGCGGCCGGACCCGGGGCCGCGATCGGCGATCGAAGCCTAGAGGTAGCTCAGCGCCGCGCCCCAGCTGTTGGCCAGCAGGGCCACGGCCCCGACCAAGGTGGCCAAAGGCAGCAGCAGTTTCACGTCTTATCTCCTGAAATCCCGAAAGCTCTGCTTTCAAGACGCCCGAGATAGGTACGATCCGACAAAGCGCCAGACGCAGGCCGGGCAGCAATTTCGTTCCGGATTGGAACAGATCGCCGCCGTCCGCCTGCGCCGACCGTCGCGGGACCGGGACGGCCGGGCCGCCGCCGGATACCGTGGACCGGCAGATTTGTGCAGTTGGCGGCCGGCGCCTCGCGCCGTACAGGCTGGCGCAGCTGGAAAGGCTCCAACATGAAATCCGCCCTCTTCCTCGGCGCGGCCCTGCTGCTGATCCCCGCCGTCACGGCCGCCGACGTCGAGCCAGAGCCCCTGGTGGGCCACATCTGCGGGGCGGCCGCGCCCGAGGCCACGACGGCGCCGCCCGCGAGGGCCGCCCGCGTCCTGGCGGGCTACGGGACGGGCGGGTTCGCGATCCGCACCGCCAACCCCCAGGCCCAGGCCTTCTTCGACAACGGCATGCAGCTGGCGCACGCCTTCGCCCACAAGCCGGCCGTGGCGGCCTTCCAGGAGGCCGAGCGGCTGGACCCGAACTGCGCCATGTGCGCCTGGGGCGAGGCCTGGGCGCGCGGCCCGACCATCAACTATCCGGTCGACGAGAAGGCGCAGGCCGAGCTCGCCGCCATCGCCGACCGCGCCGCAAAGCTCGCCGAGGGCGGCCCGGAGATCGAGCGCCGGATGACCGCGGCCCTGCAGGCCCGTTACCGCAAGGGCGGCGGCATGGGGCCGGGCGACTACGCCTTCGCCCGCGCCATGGACGACCTGGCCCGCGCCCATCCCGCCGACAACGAGATCGCCATCGTCGCCGCCGACGCCTGGATGATCCCGGCCGCCAACAAGGAGACCCGCGAGAACCTGCCGCGCGCCCTGGAGCTGATCGGCGGCGCCCTGAAGCGCAGGCCGGACGACACCGGGGCCATCCACTTCTACATCCACGCCACCGAGATGAGCGGCTTCGGCGGCCAGGCCGAGGCCTATGCCGACACCCTGGAACGGCTGGCGCCGGCCTCCAGCCACCTGACCCAC
>JAFEDM010000147.1 GCA_018241625.1 Pseudomonadota bacterium
GCAGCGCCGGAACCCAGCGCGCGGCGACGCCGCCGTTGCTGGCCGCCAGCCCCAATGACCCGGACGCAGCCCTGGCCGAGCCGGTCACCACCGGCGCCGGCAGCGAGGAGATCTGGCGCAGCCGCCGGGTCGAACCCAAGGCCGCGGCCAAACCTACCCCGGAGGCGAAACCGTGAGCCGGCTTCGCATCAACCTCGCCGCCCTGGCCGCGACGGGCGGCGCGGCGCTGACCGCGCTCAGCTTCGGGGCGCACGCCCAGACCCGCGCGGACCTGATCCCGCTGGGCCGCAGCAGCTCCAGCGGCGCGGTCTGCGAAGCGGTGCGCAACTACGACGACGCCCTCGTGCAGGCGGCGGGCCGACGCGGCTGGGATGTCCGGTGCCGAGGCTGGGACGTGAACCTCGGCCACATCTACGTCCTGCCGAACGGCGACGCGGAAAAGGCCTGGGGCCAGGCTCTGGCGACGCGCGCGACCTGCGTCGAGCCGAAATCGGCGAGCATCGCCGGCCTGGGCGGCGTCCAGCGGCGCGCCTGCCACGCGACCGGCAGCAACGCCACCTATGTGACCTATGGCGCGCGCAAGGGCTCGAACCTGATCGTGGCCGAGGGCGCGAGCCAGATCGCCGACGTGCTGGAGACCGGCGTCAAGGTCGTGGCCGGCGCCGAGAAGCCGCCCAAGGCGGCCGAGGTCCAGACCTCCGCGGCCAGCGCCGAGATCGCCGCCGACTTCGGCGGAACCTCCGGCGGCCTCGCCCGCGCCCAGCAGGCGGCGGCGGCCGATCCGGCCCGTCTGCGCGCCCGCGCCTACGTCCAGAACAACGAGTGGCGTTTCGAGCAGGCCGAGACCGACTTCCAGGCCCTGGTCTCCGACGCCAAGGCCCGCAATGCCTCGCCCCGTGAACAGGGCGAGGCGATGCTCAACCTGGCGCTCAACATCTCCAACAACGGCCGCTTCGCCGAGGCCGACCGCTGGTTCGCGGAAGCCCAGGCCCAGGTGGATCGGGCGGCCGACCCATTCCTCAGCGCCCAGGCCTACGGCTACAAGGCGCTGCACCTGCGCAACCAGGGCAGGTTCGAGCAGGCGGCAGCCGCCGGCCGCGCCGCCCTGCAGGCGGGCCAGCAGGTTCGCGCCAGCCGCGGCATGACCGACAAGGGCCCGACCGTCACCAGGACCTCCACGGGCGAGGTGGCGATCGGCGGCGACCTGGCGCGCGCGCTGAACACCCGCATGACCGGCGGGCTAATGAGCGGCTCGTCGATCTCGCTGTCCGACCAGCTGCTGATCGCCGACGCCCAATCCTGGGAGGTGATCGGCTCGTCCCTCGCCGCTGAGGGCGATGTGGCCGGCGCCCGCGAGCCGCTGGCCCAGGCCGAGCGGCTGATCCTCCAGGGCGAGGCCAACGGCGCGCTGAACGTCTGGCTGCATGCGCGGATCGAGGCCGACTTTGCTGACCTGGACCTGGCCGGCGCCCAACCGGCCGCAGCGGCCCAGCGCCTGAACGCCGCGATCCAGATCCTTCGCACCCGTCACGCCGGCACCGCGACCGAAGGCGGCCTGCTGCTCCAGCTCGGCCGCGCCCAGATGGCGGCCGGCCGCGACGATGAGGCCCTGGCCAGCTTCGGCCGCGCCTTCGCCCTGTTCCAGGGCCAACGGGGTTCGCTTGGCGCCTCGGCCGACGACGCGGCGCCCTACTTCGATCTCCTGCTCAAGAAGATCGCCGCCGACCCGGCGCACGCCGACGACTACCGCGGCCGCTTCTTCTCGGCGTCCGAGACCGTCGTCTCCAACGCCACCGCCCAGACGGTCTCCAAGCTGGCGGCGCGGGTGGCCTCCGGCGACGGCGCGGTCACCGGCCTGGTGCGGGCGCTGGACGACACCAAGCGCGAGCTGCGCGCGACCGAGGCGCGCGTCGCCAACCTGCAGGCGCTGGGCAACTACGCCGGCGAGGCGAAGACCCAGCTCGACGCCCAGCTGAAAACGCTCCAGACCCAGTCCGACACCCTGGAAGCCCAGCTGCTGGCGGCCAATCCGCGCTATGCCCAGTTGGTCGCCGCCACGGCCGCCCTGCCGGACCTGCAGAAGGCGCTGCGCAAGGACGAGGTCTATCTGAAGGTCATCCTGTTGGGCGGTCGCGGCTACGGCATGCTGGTCAGCCAGACGGCCGCCAAGCCTTACAGGATCGAGCTGTCGCGCCAGCAGGCGGCCTCCGAAGTCCGCGCGATCCGCGCGCCCTTCGAGTCCGACAACGGCCTGCCGCCCTTCGACGTCGCGCGGGCCTATGGCCTGTTCCAGAAACTGGCCGGCCCAGTGAAGGCCGACATCGCCGCCGCCCGCCACCTGATCTACGAACCCGACGGCGCCCTGATCGCCCTGCCGGCCGCCACCCTGGTGATGGACGACCCCGCCGCCGTACTGGCCGCCGCGCCGGCCGGCAAGGACCCCGACTATCGCAAGGTGGCCTGGCTGGGGGCCCGCCTCGATTCCTCCCTGGTGCTTTCGGCGCCCAGCTTCCTGCAGTCGCGGGCCTTCACACCCTCGCGCGCCCGGCAGCCCTTCCTGGCCTTCGCCGACCCGGCCAGCGCCAAGTCCGACCCGCGCGCCTTCTCCTCGGTGCTGAAGCGTTCGGCCAACATCGTCGGCGCCGCCGCCGCCTCGACCAACGTCTGCGAGGGAACGCGCCAGGCTCTGCTGCGCCTGCCGGAGCTGCCGGACACCGCAGACGAGGTCCGCAAGGTGGGCGCGACGATGAACGCGTCGGCGAATGACATCCTGATCGGCAAGACCTTCACCGACGAGGCGGTGCGCGAGCGGCCCGACCTCAACGACTACAAGGTGCTCTACTTCGCGACCCACGGCCTCCTGCCACAGCCCTCCGCCTGCCTGCCGGAGCCGGCCCTGGTGACTTCGGTGGGTTCGGGCGCGGACTCCGACGGCCTGCTTGACGCCAGCGAGATCCTGGACCTCAAGCTCGACGCCGACCTCGTCGTGCTTTCGGCCTGCGACACCGGCGGCGCGGGCTCCGACGCCACCGACATCACCGGCCTGCAGGGCGGCGGCGAGGCGCTCGGCGGCCTGACCCGGGCGGTGATCTACGCCGGCGGACGCGCCCTCGTCGTCAGCCACTGGTCGGTGGACTCGGCGGCCACGGTTCGGCTGATGACCGGCCTCTTCTCTTCCCAGGCGTCCAGCGAGGCCGAGGCCCTGCAGCAGGCGCAGGCGACCCTTCAGAAGAGCCCGGAATGGTCGCATCCCTTCTTCTGGGCGCCCTTCACCATCGTGGGCGACGGCGCGCGCGCCATGCCCAACGCCGCAGCGTCCGGCCGGGCCGCCAGCGCGGCGCGCTGATCGGCGGTCCGCCATCGCCGCGCCCCGACCAGCCGCCGCCGCGATCCGCTTCGATCGCGAGTCCTACGACGCCGCTGTGCCGCGCCCACTGGGCCGCCAGTCGGCAGGCGAAGGCTTCCTGCGGGGTTTCCTGGCGCATGCGGACCTCGACCGCTTCCACCTCTGGAACGTCCGTAACCAGCCGCTCGAGGAGCTGGCGCCGTTGCTCGAGCGCCTCGGCCCGCCTGGCAAGCCCGTCACCTGGATCGGCGCGGCCGATCGCACGGCCCTGACCGGCCCGGGCGCGGTCCATTTCCCGACGCCGGAGCTGCAACGCGAGGCCTGGGCGCGGAAGGTGGTCGGGTCCACCGGCTACTCGATCACCGGCGTCACCCACACCGTGTCCGAGACCTACATCATGGGCGAGATCGGCGCCCTGCTCACCGCTCCGATCGAGCCCTGGGATGCGCTGGTCTGCACCTCGGTGGCTGTGCAGAAGGCGGTTCAGGTGCAGCTCGACGCGGTGGCGCGTCATCTGGCCGACCGGTTCGGCGCAAGCCGTATCCCGAGCGCCCAGCTGGCCACCATCCCACTGGGCGTCCACACCGCCGACTTCGCCTTCGACGCCGGCGCGCGGACCGCGTGGCGGCGCGAGCTGGACATTCCCCAGGACGCGCCGACGGCGCTGTACTTCGGCCGTTTCAGCATCCCCAGCAAGATGAACCCCGCGCCCATGGGCCTGGCCCTGCAGGAGGCCGCGCGACGCCTGGGCAAGCCCCTCTATTGGATCCTGTTCGGCGGCAGTATTTCGGACGAGGAGGAGCAGGCGTTCCGCGACGCCGCCGCCGCCTTCTGCCCAGACGTGACCCTGCGCTTCGTGGGCGCCGACACCGACCCGCGCGCCCACGGCCCGGTCTGGTCGGCGGGCGACGTCTTCATCTCCTTCTCCGACAATGTGCAGGAAAGCTTCGGCCTGACCGTGCCGGAGGCGATGGCCGCCGGCCTGCCCTGCGTGGTCAGCGACTGGGACGGCTATCGTGGCAGCCTGCGCCACGGGACCGACGGCGTCCTGATCCGCGCGACCACGCCACGTCCCGGCCTCGGCGCGGACCTCGCCTTCCGCTACCTGCACCAACTTTCCAGCTACGACGCCTATTTCACCGCCCAGTCGCAGTTCACCGCCGTCGACATCGAACAGGCCGCCGGCGCGTTGGCCGAGCTGTTCGCGAACCCGGACCTGCGGGCCCGAATGGGCCAGGCCGCCGCCGAGCGGGCGAAGAGCGTCTTCGACTGGCGCGCGGTGATCCCGCAATATCAGCTGCTGTGGAGCGAACTCGAACGGCGCCGCAAGGCCGCGCCGGTCCAGCCGCCCTCCAGTGCGGGCGACAACCCCTGGGGCCTCGACCCCTTCCGGATGTTCGCCGGCCACCCGAGCCATATCCTGGCGCACACCGACACGGTGCAGCTGCGCCGGGCGCTGCCGCCGCAGGACCTCGCCGCGCTCATGGCCGCGCCATCCGTGCGGAACGTCGAGGACCGGCTGCCTACCCTGCCCCAGACGGAAGCCCTGATCGCCGCCCTCTCCTACGACCGGCCCCGGGCCCTGGGTCCGCTGCTGGCGGCCTTCCCGCCGGAACAGCGGCCGATCCTCGAGCGGGGCCTGGTGTGGCTGGCCAAGTACGGCGTGGTGAGGTTCTCCGGCTCGCCGGTCTGAGGTGGTTTCTGCGTCTTAACCACGCATGCACCCAAAGCACGTCACGACACGTAGCTATGTGGTAAGTTCGATCCACAAATCCCGCCTGTATCGGGGGGCGGTCTCACGAGGGGTTTTCCGTATGCGCCGCATTCTTCTGGGCGTCCTCTTCGCGGCCGGCCTGGCCGGCGCGGCCGAAGCCAGCGACTACATCGTCGTGGGGTCCACCGATCCCGCCGTCAAGAAGGGCATGGCGCTCGACGCGGGGATGCATGTGGCCGTCGCGGCGGGCAAGACGCTGACCGTCATGCGCGCCACCGGCGAGGTCACCACCCTGCACGCCACCGCCGCGGGCGTGACGGTGCCGGGCGCCAAGCTGTCCACCGCCGACAGCTCGAAATTCGACAGCCTGAAGGCCCTGGTCGAGCCGCCGCCGCAGGGCCGCACCTTCGGGGCGCGCCGGGGCGGCTTCTGCCCGCCGGCCGAAAGCGCCCAGACCCTGGACGACATCCTGAAGCTGGCCGACCAGGCCGGCTGCAAGGCCGAAGCCCGCCAAGCCCTCGACGCCTACATCGCCAAGAACGGCGGCGCGAAGGACGAGTAAGGCCTAGCCGACGCCCAACCTGGCGAAGGCGATCAACGTCAGAGTGACCATGATCGCCCCGCCGATGCGCGTGGCGATCTGGGCGAAGGGCATCAGCTGCATGCGATTGGCGGCGGTGAGGATCGCCACGTCGCCGGTCCCGCCCTGGCCGGAATGGCAGGCGGTGACAATGGCGGTGTCGATCGGGTAGAGGCCGATCAGCCGCCCGACGCCGAAACCCGTCGCGATCAGGGTCACCACCGTCGCGGCGATGGTGATCAGGGTCGGCAGGTTGAAGGCCGCCACCAGGCTCTCCCACGGCGTCTTGGCCACGCCGATGGCGAACAGCAGCGGATAGGTGACCGCGCCTGAGAAGAACTTGAAGTTGGCGAAGGCGCCGCGCTCCAGCCGGGGCGAGGCCCCTTGGGTGAACTTCAGGATCACCGCCAGCGCCAGCATCACCACCGGCCCGGGCCACTTCCACAGCTTCTGGGTCAGGGCGCCGACCAGATAGAGCGTCACCGCCAGGATCAGGGCGGCGGCCACGTCCTGGGCCGAGACGCCGCCCTTTGACGCTTCGGGCTCGGCGCGCCCGTCCTCCGCCGCCGCGGCCAGGGCCGGATCGTCGGCCTCGCCCGGCTGCAGGCGGCCTTCGCCGGTCAGCGTGGGGTAGCGCTTGCCCAGCGCGTTCAGCCCGCCGGACAGCAGGATCGCCGTCAGGCTGCCCAGCATCACCGCCGGCAGCACCTGGGCCAGCAGCACGCCCTGGGGCTGGCCGCTCGCCTGAGCGTAGCCGATGGTCAACGGGATCGCGCCCTCGCCCACGCCGCCGGCCATGATCGGCGCCACCACCATGAAGAAGCTGTGCTTCAGGCCCAGGCCCAGCGCGACGCCGACCCCGCAACCGACCACAGTGGCCGCAACTGTGCCTGCGGCCAGCGGCACAAAAATCTTCAGGAAGCCAGCGATCAGCACCCGGCGATCCATGCCCAGGATCGAGCCCACGATGATCGCGGCGATGAACAGGTAGAGGAAGTTGGATTGGTCGGTGAAGGTGGTGATCGACTTCACCAGGCTCTTCGGCAGCACCTGGGCATAGACCAGGTAGGACGGCAGGAAGGTTGCCAGGATCGCCGCCAGGCCGACGGTCTTCAGGCCGGGAATCCGCTTGCCGATCTCGGCGCAGGCGAAGCCGCCCAGGCCCAGCACCAATATGCTCATCAGGATGTCGGACGGTGGGCTACCGAGCGCCACGAAGGCGGCGACCAGCCCCAGGCCGACCAGGCCCACCGGCAGGGGCACGACGCCCATCCGCAGGTCCATGATCCGCCACCAGGCGGCCACGCGCGGCGACGGCTCCGACATCCGATTCCCCCGTTTTGCCCGGCAGCTTGCCCGCCTGCCCGACGGGGCGCCAGTCCCGGCGATCCCTATGCAGGCCAGGCGTCGCCGACGCATGATCCATGCGCGACATGGGCGCGCGCCGCGATGTTTGCGAAGATAATGCGACCCGGGCGCGCTAACCTTCCGCCGTCATGGGGGACCGTTCCTTGAGCCTGAACCTGCGCGCCATCCTCGCCGCGGCCGTCGTCGCCTGCGCCGCCGCGCCCGCCGCCCACGCCGCCTACGAGCCGCTGGTGGGCGGCGACGAACCGGTCGTGGTCACCCAGCACAAGATCACCGGCCCGCGCGGGCCCCTGGCCTATGAGGCGCGCGCCGGGCGCATCCCGATCCGGAACGCCGAGAATGGCGAGGTGAAGGGCTGGGTGTTCTTCACCGCCTATGTGGTGAAACAGCCGCCGTGCGCGAAGCCCAGGCCCCTGATGTTCGCCTGGAACGGCGGCCCGACCGGCCCGGCCGTGCTGGTGCAGACCGAGCTCCTGGGGCCGCGTCGGATCGAGGGCGACAAGTTCGTCGATAACGCCGAGAGCCTGCTCTACGCCGCCGACCTGGTGTTCATGGACCCGATCGAGACCGGCTTCAGCCGCCCGGCCAAGCCCGAATACGACAAGGAGTTCCTGTCCACCCTCGGCGACTTCGCCATGACCGCCGAGTTCATCCGCGCCTGGCGGGTGAAGTTCGCCGCCGAGAGGCAGCCGCTGTTCCTGTTCGGCGAGAGCTACGGCACCTGGCGAGTGAACGGCGCCACCGAGATGCTGGAGAAGGAAGGGATCAAGGTCTCCGGCGACGTCCTCTTGTCCGGCGGCGTGCCGGGCTCGCTGATGCCCTTCGAGTTCCAGGACGCCTACTACATCCCGGCCCGTACGGCGGCGGCCTTCTACCACAAGCGCCTGCCGCCCGATCTGATGGCCAATCGCGAGGCGACCCTGAAGGCCGTGGACGAGTGGGTGGCCAACACCTACATGCCGGCGCTGGCCCACGTCTCGACGCTCAGCGACGCCGAGAAGGACAGGATTGCGGGCGACCTCGCTCGCTTCACCGGCGTCCCGGCCTCGTCCATCGACCGCAAGACCCTGGTCATGTCGAACCGCGCCTACCTCCAGGGCTTCTTCGGCGGCGACAAGGCCAAGACGCTCAACACCTACGACATGCGCCAGTTCGGCGCCGAGCGCGACGCGCCGGGCTACAAGGCCGCCATCACCGACTACCTGCGCGGCGAGCTCGGCTACCGCACCGACCTGAACTACGTCGACATCGA
>JAFEDM010000148.1 GCA_018241625.1 Pseudomonadota bacterium
CCCCTCCGATCGCAGCCGCTCGGCCTGGCTTTCCAGCGGTCCCATATCCACGCCCTGCTCGGCCATCAGGCGTGCGCCGCCGAGGACGATGCGTTTGCCATCGACGGTCCCGAGCACACCCTTGCCGACCGGCGAGTCAAAATCCTGGGCCTCAGACAGCGTCAGGTTCCGATCCTTGGCGGCCCGCAGGATCGCGTCGGCAAGAGGATGCTCGCTGCCGCGTTCCAGGCTGGCGGCCAGCCGGAGCAACTCGGTTTCATCGAAACCGGAGGCGGCCGCGATGGCCGTGACCGCCGGGCGGCCCTCGGTCAGGGTGCCAGTCTTATCGATCACCAGGGTGTCGATCTTCTCGAAGCGCTCCAGCGCCTCGGCGTTCTTGATCAGCACGCCGGCGTGCGCGCCGCGGCCGACGCCGACCATGATCGACATAGGCGTCGCCAGGCCCAGGGCGCAGGGGCACGCGATGATCAGCACCGAGACGGCCGCCACCAAGGCATAGGTGAACCGGGGCTCCGGCCCGACCGCGGCCCAGGCCACGAAGGCCAGGACCGCCACGCCGATCACCGCCGGCACGAACCAAGCGGAGACCTGATCGGCCATGCGCTGGATCGGCGCGCGGCTGCGCTGGGCCTCGGCGACCATCTGGACGATACGCGACAGCAGGGTGTCGGCGCCGACCTTCTCCGCCTTCATGACAAAGGAGCCCGTCTTGTTGATCGCGCCGGCGACGACCTTCGCGCCCGGCTCCTTGGTCACCGGCATGGACTCGCCCGTGACCAAGCTCTCGTCGATCGACACCCGGCCCTCGACCACCTCGCCGTCCACCGGGACCTTCTCACCGGGCCTAACGCGCAGGCGGTCGCCGACCTGGATCAGGTCGAGAGTGACCTCCTCGTCTGACCCGTCCGCGCGGACCCGTCGCGCGGCTTTGGGGGCGAGGTTGAGCAGCGCCTTGATCGCGCCCGAGGTGCGCTCGCGGGCCCGGAGCTCCAGCACCTGCCCGAGCAGCACGAGCACGGTGATCACAGCCGCCGCCTCAAAATAGACCGGGACGGCTCCGTCCTCGGCGCGGAAGGCCGGCGGGAACAGCGCGGGCGCTAGCGCGGCGACCATGCTGTAGAGCCAGGCGACGCCGACACCCATGGCGATCAGGGTGAACATGTTGAGGTGGCGGGTTTTCAACGAGGCCCAGCCGCGCACGAAGAAGGGCCAGCCCGCCCACAGCACCACAGGCGTCGCGAGCGCCATCTGGATCCAGTTGGACGCCTGGCGGCTCACCAGCATCATCAGCCCCGTGAGATGGCCACCCATCTCCAGTGCGAAGACCGGCGCGGCCAACGCCAGCCCGACCCAGAACCGCAGCGTCATGTCCTTGAGTTCGTGGCTGGGACCCTGGTCGGCGGTCACCGTCTCGGGCTCCAGGGCCATGCCGCAGATCGGGCACGTGCCCGGCCCGATCTGCCGGATCTGCGGGTGCATGGGGCAGG
>JAFEDM010000149.1 GCA_018241625.1 Pseudomonadota bacterium
GGAAGGGCCGGGGATGGTGGTGTGCGCAAGACGGTAAGAGAGTTGGCGTGAAATGGCGCCAGCGCCAAGCGACGCCGGCCATTCAACTCAGCAGCCACACCACCACCCAACCCTCCTCCATCGAGGAGGAGGGCTTTGGATGAGCGAACTGGGTGAAGGTGGAGACCGAACGACGACCCGGAACGGAATTCGTTGTGGCTGCTGCCTTCCGGCCCTGACCAGGTTGGCGAAGCGTCCGCCCGCCGCCGATCTCCGGGGGCGCATATGGCGGATCGAGGCGGATGGCGCAAGTGCGACAGGGAGGCGCCGGGTGCGGTAACCTGGGTCCATGACACCGCGCCTGACCCCCTCCGCCTATGTGCTCGCCGTCCCGGACCTCGACCGCTCGGTGGCCTATTTCGAGGACGTCCTGGGCTTCTCCCGCCTTTGGGATGATCCCGGGAACTGGCAGGCGCTTGGGCGCGACGGGGTCCGTGTGATGCTGGGCCGCTGCCCCGACGCGATCCCGCCCAGCCAGCTCGGCGACCACAGCTACTTCGCCTACATCGAGGTCGATGACCTCGACGCCTTCCACGCGGAGATCGCGGCCAAGGCCGCGATCGTCCTCTTCCCGCCGAAGGACCAGCCCTGGGGCCGGCGCGAGATGGGCGTCGCCACGCCGGAAGGCTTTCGGATGATGTTCGCCGCGCCGGCCTGAACAAGGCCACTGACTATGGCCAAATCCCGCGCCGCGGCGCAGTGTTCGCCGAACTTTGATTGGCGTTGGGGCGCGTCATGGCGGGATCAGGCATCGGCTGGCGGGCGCTGGCCCTCGTGGGCGCGTTCAGCCTCGCCGCATCGGCCCACGCCGGGCCTTACCACGCGCCGCGCACGCCGTGGGGCGCGCCGGATTTCCAGGGGAAATGGACCAACTTCTCGCTCACCCACCTGGAACGGCCGGCCGGCGTGCCCGCCGTGGTCGGCAAGGGCGACGACCTGGCCGCCATCGAGAAGGCGGTCTCGGACGGCATCATCCCCGACGACGGCCTGGGCGGGCGCGAGTCCGAATGGTGGCCGCCGTCGCACCTGGCGGTGATCGACGGTCAGCGGCGTACCGCCTGGATCGTCAGCACGCCGGACGGGCGCATCCCCTACACGGCCGCCGGCCTCGAGCGGCGAAAGGCGCTGCGGGCCAAGGCGTTCGTGGACTTCGACGGGCCGGAGTCGCGCAACACCAGCGAACGCTGCCTGACCCCCACCTTCTCGGCCCTGTCGCCGCCGATGCTGAATGCGCCCTACGCCGCCGGCTACCGCATCGTGCAGACCCGCGACGCCGTGGTGATCCAGTCGGAGATCAACAGCGACCTGCGGATCGTCCGCCTGGGCGGCCGCCACGACGCGCCCGGCGGCCGGGTCTGGAGCGGCGACTCCATCGGCCATTGGGAGGGCGAGACCCTGGTGGTCGACACCGTGGGCTTCCGGCCCGAGGAGGCGTTCCGCGCCCCGGTGTTCCTGATCGGCCCCGACGCCCATGTGGTCGAGCGCTTCACCCGGACTGGCAAGGACGAGATCCGCTACGCCTTCACCGTCGAGGACCCGGCCAACTACGCCCAGGCCTGGAAGGGCGAAGTGGTCTTCAAGCCCACGTCCGACCCGCTCTACGAATACGCCTGCCACGAGGGCAACAACAGCCTGCCCGGCCTGTTGCAGGGGGCCCGCTACGTCGAGGCGCATCCGGAGAAGGCCGGACAGTGATCGGCCTGGAGTGATAGGCTGGCGGCCAGGGAGACCGACCCATGTGCCGCAACATCAAGACGCTGTTCAACTTCGAGCCGCCGGCCACCGACGACGAGATCCGCGCCGCGGCCCTGCAGTTCGTGCGCAAGCTCTCGGGCTTCAACAAGCCGTCCAAGGCCAACGCCGAGGCCTTTGAGGCCGCCATCGACGAGGTGTTCGCCGCCGGCCAGAAACTGCTCGCCGGCCTGGAGACCCAGGCCCCGCCGCGCGACCGCGGCGTCGAAGCCGCCCGCGCCAAGGCCCGCTCGGCCCAGCGCTTCGCCCGGGCCTGATCTCGGCGCCGGCCTGGAGGCCTCAGCCCTCGTTCTTCTCCGCCGCTTCCAGCTTGTCCTGGGTGCGCAGCTCGAAGTCGCTGGCGTCGTGGCGTTCGCGCAGCTGGCTCTTGGGGTCGCCCTGGACCCGGTTGACCATCCGGCCGCGCTTCACCGCCGGCCGCGCGCCGATCTGGTCGGTCCAGCGCAGCACGTTCTTGTAGTCCTGCACCGACAGGAACTCGCCGGCCTCATAGGTCAGGCCCTTCACCACCGCGCCATACCAGGGCCAGGTGGCCATGTCGGCGATGGTGTACTGGTCGCCCGCCAGGTACTCGACCTCGCCCAGCCGGCGGTCCAGCACGTCGAGCTGGCGCTTCACCTCCATGGCGTAGCGGTCGATGGCGTATTCGATCTTGGTCGGCGCATAGGCGTAGAAGTGGCCGAAGCCGCCGCCCAGGAAAGGCGCGGCGCCCATCAGCCACATCAGCCAGCTGTAGGTCTCGGCCCGCGCCGGCTGTTCGGTCGGCAGGAAGGCGCCGCCGAACTTCTCGGCCAAGTAGATCAGGATCGCGCCCGACTCGAACACCCGGATCGGCTTTTCCCCGCTGCGGTCCATCAGGGCGGGGATCTTGGAGTTCGGGTTCACCTCCACGAAGCCGGAGCCGAACTGGTCGCCGGCGCCGATGTTGATCAGCCAGGCGTCGTACTCCGCGCCCGTGTGCCCGGCCGCCAGCAGCTCCTCCAGCATCACCGTGATCTTCACTCCGTTGGGCGTGCCGAGCGAATAGAGCTGCAGCGGATGCTTGCCGACCGGCAGTTCCTTCTCGTGCGTCGGCCCGGCGATCGGGCGGTTGATGTTGGCGAACCGGCCCCCGCTTTCCTTGTTCCAGGTCCAGACCTTGGGCGGGACATAGGCGGCGGTTTCGGACATCAGGCGGCTCCCGGCTGTGGCGGTTCGATGGCTTGCGATGTGGGTCGGGCCACGGTGCTTCGATAGGGCCCGCGCGTCCAGAAATTCGCGACCGCTACTTAGGCTTCCTGAACCGGTACAGGAACTGGTCGGTCTTCCCCAGGGTCGCGGTCTCCAGGACCATGTGGGTGTGGTCGTCGGCGGGCTCGGCCAGGACCTTGCTCTCGCCTTCGAACTTGAAGCCGGCGGCCTCGACCTCGGCCTTCACGTCGGCCGGGTTGATCCGGTGCAGGCGGTTGACCGCGGCCGTCTCGTCCATCCCGGCCGGGGCCACATGGTCGATGATGACGAAGACGCCGCCGGGCTTCAGGGCCGCGAAGACCTTCCGGTTGAAGGCCGGCACGTCGGCCGGGCCCATGAACTTCACGTGCAGGTCATGGTAGTTCTGGCGGATGAACACCGCGTCCAGGCCGCTCGGCAGGGCCATGTCGTTCATCGGGCCGGTCAGGGTCTCGACATTGGCCCAGGCCGGGTCCTTGGCGCGGGCCACCTTCAGGTCGGCGATCCCCGGGTGCACCTTGACGATCTCGTCCGGCATGAAGCCGTAGACCCTGCCCTTCGGCCCCACGGCCTTGCCGAAGGCGGTGGCGAAGCGGCCCGGGAAGATGTCGGCCATCTTCCAGCCGGGCTTCACGCCCACGAATTTCAGGATCTCGGCCGTGTGGTAGACGGCCGGGTTGTTCAGCGCGTCGCCGCGGCTGGGGTCGATCGGCGCGTGGACGTCGAAGTTGGGGCGGCGCGGGGCCGCCGGCTGGGCGGTATCCTGCGCCGACGCGGCGGCGCTCAGCGCCAGGGCCGCGAGCGCGACGGCCGCGCCGGTCAGACGTTTCATGGTGATCCTCCCCTTTTCGGCGCAGCTTAGCCGCGTGGCGGCGGCCCGGCCACCTCGGCGCCCACCGTCACAAACATGACGTCGAAGCATGAGCGCGCTAGAAGCGCGCCATGGCCCTCGACAGCTTCCTCAACACCTTCGCCGGCAACCCGCTGGATCGCGCCAGCGACAGGCGTGGCGACACCGACTGGCTCGCCGAAAAGCTGGGGTCCGCCGAGAACCTCGGCGTCGCCCTCTGGAACGGCCAGCCGCTGGTCGAACCCACCGAAAACGGCGGGGTGCAGATCGCCTACCTGCCCGCCAAGCTGCTGGGCGAACTCGCCGAGGGCGACGAACGGCTCCTGTTCCTCGGCCTCTGGAAGGAGACCGCCATCTTCGCGCTCGACTTCGAGGGCCCGGCCAATCCGACCGACGGCGGTCCGCTCCAGGGCCTCGGCAAGTTCGAGGACCTGCGCTCCGTGGCGCTGCGCCTGCCCGCCACCGAGGCCGGCATCGTGGCCACCGCCAAGGCGATGTACGAATGGCGGCGCAAGCACCAGTACTGCGCCGTCTGCGGCCAGAAGAGCGAGGTCAAGGACGGCGGCTGGAAGCGCCAGTGCCCGGCCTGCGAGAGCGAGCACTTCCCGCGCACCGACCCGGTGGTGATCATGCTGCCGTTCCACGGCGACCGCTGCATGCTGGGCCGCCAGGAGCGCTGGCCGCCGGGCATGTTCTCGGCGCTCGCCGGCTTCCTGGAGCCCGGCGAGAGCATCGAGGAGGCCTGCGCCCGCGAACTGAACGAGGAAGCCGGCCTGCACGCTCGCAAGGTCCGCTACCACTCCACCCAGCCCTGGCCCTATCCGTCCTCCCTGATGATCGGCCTGATCGCCGAGGTGGAGGACGAGGAAGGCACGCCCGACCAGACCGAGCTTTCCGAGATCCGCTGGTTCACCCGCGACGAAGCCCGCGACCTGATCGCCGGCAAGATCGAAGGGACCTTCGCTCCCCAGCGCCTCGCCATCGCCCACCAGCTCATCAAGGCCTGGGTGGAAGAGGGCTGAGGTGCGAGGCCTTCTCCCCTTGCGGGAGAAGGTGGCCTGCGGAGCAGGTCGGATGAGGGGTTGATCGCCCTATCCATCATTTGCGCCGCCGGCCTCGACGGAGCCCCTCATCCGTCAGCTTCGCCGACACCTTCTCCCGCGAGGGGAGAAGGATCGATCATGCTCACCGCGTCCGGAACGGGTCCGCGGGATAGACGCCGAGGATCTCGAACTTCTCGGAGAAGAACTGCAGCTCCTCGAAGGCGCGGGCCAGGGCCAGGTCCTCGGGCCGGCCGTCGACCTCGGCGTAGAAGAAGGTGGCCGCCCAGGCGCCGTTTTCCATGTAGCTCTCGAGCTTCGACATGTTGACGCCATTGGTCGCGAAGCCGCCCAGCGCCTTATAGAGCGCCGCCGGCAGGTTGCGGACGCGGAAGATGAAGCTGGTGATGCAGGGCTCGGTGAAGGCCGGCCTGGGCGGGTTCTTCTCCGCCGTCATGACCAGGAAGCGGGTGGTGTTGTGGTGCTCGTCCTCGACGTCGCGGGCCAGGATCTCCAGGCCGTAGATCTCCGCGGCCATGGCCGGCGACAGCGCCGCCTTGGTCGGGTCGGGGTTCTGCGACAGGATCCGCGCCGCGCCCGCCGTGTCGCCCACCGCCTCGGTCTTCAGCTTCATCCGCTTCAGGGTCTTGCGGCATTGGGCGAGCGCGATGGTCATGGAGACCGCGGTCCGGATCTCCTCCAGCCTGGCGCCCTTGTTGGCCATCAGCTGGAAGTGGATCGGCTTGAAGTACTCGCCGATGATCTTCAGGCCCGAGCTGGGCAACAGGTGGTGCACGTCGGCCACGCGCCCGGCGATGGAGTTTTCCACCGGGATCATGCCCAGTTGGCATTCCCCGACCTTCACCGCCTCGAACGCCTCTTCGAAGGTCGGATAGGGCGTGGGCTCCATGTCCGGATAGGCGGCGGCGCAGGCCTCGTGGCTGTTGGCGCCCAGTTCGCCCTGGAAGGCGATGCGGTTGGTCTTCGTCATTTCGCCTCCCTCAGGCGTTTGTCGCGCGGGCAAAGGCGCGCGCGCGTTCCAGATCCGACGGATTGTCCACCGAGATCGGCGCGTCGTCGGCGATCGCCGCCCAGATCGACAACCCGAGCTCCATGGCCCGCAGCTGCTCCAGCTTCTCGCGCGTCTCCAGCGGCGAGGGATGGGCGGCGTTGAACCGCTGCAGCGCGCCGCGGCGATAGCCATAGATGCCGACGTGCCGCCAGATCGGCCCGTCGCCATAGAGGGTCGAGCGGGTGAAATAGAGCGCCCGGCCGTAGTCGGCGCCCTCCTCGCGGGCCAGGATCGCCTTGACCACGTCCGGATTGGTCCGGTCGGCCTCGGAGGCTTCCGGAGCCACGACGGTGGCGATGTCGCAATTGGGGTGGTCGCGCAACAGGCCGGCGCAGGCGGCGAGCACCGCAGGCGCCACGAACGGCATGTCGCCCTGCACGTTGATCACCACGTCGTGGCGGGCCTCATGATCGAGTTCGGCCA
>JAFEDM010000014.1 GCA_018241625.1 Pseudomonadota bacterium
AGGCCACCAGATGTATCGGTCATACGCTGGGCCTCACTTGTTATTGTCTTCGCCGACCAGGGCCACGCTGTAGAAGCCGTTGTCCTGCAGCATGTTCATGACGCCCATGAAGTCACCGTAGGTGACGTCCTTGTCGCCGCGAATGAAGATCCGCTCGTGAGACTGGTCCCGGTGGGAGCCGAGCTGCTTGCGCAGGTCGTCGCCCAGAGTGGCCAGGTCAGAAGGGAAGTCCTGGACGAAGATCCGGCCGTTTGACTGGATCGAGATGTAGACCGGCTTGGGCGGGTTCGTTCCGGGTTTCGCAACCGCGGGAGGAAGCGCCACCTTCACCGTGACGGCCGCCAGAGGGGCCGCCACCATGAAGATGATCAGAAGGACCAGCATGACGTCCACGAAGGGCGTGACGTTGATCGTGCTGTTCGCTTCCTCTTCGTACTTGCCGCCGCCAGAGCCTGAAAGCTTGGCTCCCATGTGGCTTACGCTCCTTTGTCGAGCTGCCGGGAGATCGCGTTCATCAGCTCAGCGACAAAACCTTCCGACCGGGCGCCGAAGGCGGAAATCCGGGTTTGGAAGATGTTGTAGAAGATAACCGACGGAATAGCGGCGAACAGGCCGAGGCCCGTGGCGAGCAGCGCTTCGGCGATGCCGGGCGCCACGACCGCGAGGTTGGTGGTGTTGGTGTTCGCGATCCCGATGAAGGAGTCCATGATCCCGTACACGGTGCCGAACAGGCCGATGAACGGACCGTTGGAGCCGATCGAGGCCATGTAGGCCATGCCGCTGGAGAGGCGGCGGGTCAGCGACGCCTGGACGGCGGAAACCGCGTGTTCGGCGCGGGAGAGCGTCGTTTCGCGGTGCTCGCCGGCGACGTGCAGGCCGGCCTGGCGGGACAGTTCGATCTCCTGGGCCGCCGCGGCCGCCATGTCGGCGATCGGGTTGCCGGAGAACTCGTCGGACACGGCCACGCGGCCCATGTCGCTGATCGACTTCGACGCCCGGAAGGCTTCCAGGAAGTTGTCGGTCACGCGGTTCAGCGACCGGAACTCGAGGAACTTCAGGATCGCCAGCGCCCAGGTGAGCACCGAGCAGAGCATCAGGCCGACCATCACCACCTTCACGATCGGCTTGGCGTTCATGAACATGGTGCCGATGTTGAGCTTGCCGCCGCCAGCCATTTGCGGCGGGGCTTCAGGCCCCGCAGCGGCAGCGTCGGCAGGCGCCGCGGCGGGCGCGGCGGCGGCGGGAGCCGCAGCAGCCGGGGCCGCGGCGGGAGCGGGAGCAGCGCCCTGGGCGAAAGCCGGGGCCGCCGCCATCAGCGCGACGGCGCCGATGAGAGCAATGAAAGGGGTCTTCAGTTTGTTGTCGAACATCTGTCGCCAGTTCCTGGTTGGTCTAGCACGATTGGCCGGAGGGTCGTCGCGCGAGAGCGTCTCCACCCTAGTTGAAACAATCCCGACACTCGGAACCGATGGCTCGGTTCATTGCGTCAGGCCGCTGTCGCTGCGCCGCGACCCGTAACGCGTGCTCCCAACACGAATGCAGGGGCAACGTTTCGAAGGCGCGAGGCGATCTTGTCTGCCCGGGGGCCTCCAAGGTCTTACCGCTATGTTAGACTTGCGGCCTCGGTCCTTTGGCAACCCCTTAATGAGGCGTCAAGAGGGCACACAATAACGGGGTCTTGTGAAAGTTCGCAGGCGCCCTATGGCCTATCGCACTGCACAAAACTTCATCGAAGGCGCAGGCTGCCAATTACTACCATTACGGGAAATTAATGCTGCGCTGCGGTATGTATTTCACATCTGTAATCGCGCAAATTTGCACGTGCGGCGGGCTTCCGCCGCTCAGGATGTAACCGGAGGCGGTTACACCTGCTGGCAAGGACCCAGCGGTTTACAGCGTCACGCCTCGCCGCCGGACCTGTGGCGCGGACGGGAGGATGGACGTGGTGCCTGGGGGCGGATTCGAACCACCGACACGCGGATTTTCAATCCGCTGCTCTACCAACTGAGCTACCCAGGCCCGGGCCGCCGTCGCGAGGAGGCGTGTCTATAGAAGAGGCGTTCCCGGAAGTCCAGCGAGGGTCTTTCAGCTCTCTTCGTCGGGGTCGCAGGCGGTTTCGCGCGGGAGACCATCGGGGTTTTCGCCGTCAGCTTCGCCCGGGACCGAATAGCCGCCACTGAGCCAGCGGTGCAGGTCCAGATCGGCGCAGCGGGTTGAGCAGAAGGGGCGATTTTCGGCTGTCGCGGGCTGCCCACAGATTGGGCATTTGGCGGCGCTCATCGCACCGGCCCGACATCGAGGCGCTCACGCGGTCGCGCGGCGTCTTCGGTGACGGCGAAGCGCGCGCCGATCTTCGCGGCCAGGAGGGTGATCAGGGGCGCGGCGGCGCGAGCCACCTCGGGCGCACAGACCGCGACGAAGCGGCCTCCGGCGTCGACGGCGGCTTCGGCCTCCAGCCGGCGGATCAGCCGCTGGGCCAGGGTCCGGTCGCTGAGCGCGCCATCCTCGCGGCAGAGGCGCTCGAGCAGCGGACGGGTTCGACGGGGCAGCGAGAGCTCCATCGTGCCGAAACGCCCGACCGGGCCGATCGAAACGCCCGGGTTGTCGGGACCGAAAGCGGCGCGCGCGGCGGCCATCAGCGCATTGCCGTCGTGACCGCGGCCGACCAGGTCAAGGACCACGATCCCGCCCAACCCCTTCAGCCGCAACACCCGCGCCGCCGTCGCGATGGCTTCCAGGTTCGCCTGGCGGGTCACCCGCTTGGCGTCGCTGCCTTTGCGCTCGGAGAGATCAACGTCCACCGCCGTCAGGGCGCGCGTGGGCTCGACAGCGATCAGCCCACCGCCCGGCAGAGGGTGCAGCACCTCCAGCGCTTCGGACTCCGCGTCGTCGGCCGCCTGCCGCGCCTCGCGCCCTTCAACCGGCGCGCCGGGCGCGAAGGTCTCCAGGTCCGCCGACAGATCGGGCGCCGGGGTCAACAGGCGGGGTTCGCCCTGCCCGGCTCCGATCATCCGCGCCTGAGCCAGCTTGCCACGCCGTGGCTCGCCGCGGATTTCCACCTCGATGGCGGCGCCCCGCACCGGCCGCCCGTCGGGCTTGAACGCCAGGATGGCTTCAAAGCCGCCACCCAGGTCCAGGAAGGCGGTGGCCAGCGCCGGCTCGACGCTCGCCACCCGGGCGATCAGCCGCGCGCCAAGCTGCAGCCGCGGTTCGTCATCATCGCGGCGGATCAACAGGCGCTCCGGGCGCCCATCGAGTGTGACGACAGCACGGGTCTCGCCGATCCCGCGATCCAGATAGGTGCGCCGCAGACTCATCGCGGCCGGTATCCCAACCCCGTCAGCAGGGCGGATGCCTCGTAGAGGGGAAGGCCAACCACGCTGGAATAGGAGCCCTGTAGTTCGATGACAAACCCGCCGGCGATCCCCTGGATCCCATAACCGCCCGCCTTGCCGACGCCCTCGCCGGCCGCCAGGTATCGCGCGATCTCGGTCTCCGTCAGCCGTTTGAAGCGGACCCTGCTCTCCACGAGGCGTGAGGCTTGTCGCCCGCCGGGCGCCGCGACGCATACGCCGGTCAGCACCTTGTGAGACCGACCGGACAACAGGCGCAGGCAGCCGGCCACCTCGTCCGGTGTCCCGGCCTTGGGCAGAACGCGACGGCCCAACGCCACCACCGTATCGGCGGCCAACACGAAGGCGTCGTCCTGGCGAGCGGCCACCGCCGCCGCCTTGTCGACCGCAAGACGCAGGGCCAGCAACCGCGGCGTCTCATCTTCCAGGGGGGATTCGTCGACCTCGGCGGCATCCACCGCATCGGGCTCCAGCCCGATCTGGCGCAGGAGGTCGAGCCTGCGCGGACTCGCCGAAGCCAGCACAAGGCGCGGCGGCGATTGCAGCGCCACGAGCGTCGGCGTCTAGCGGACGCGGAAGGTGATGCGGCCCTTGGTCAGGTCATAGGGCGTCATCTCTACGAGCACCTTGTCGCCGGCCGAAACGCGGATGCGGTTCTTGCGCATCTTGCCGGCGGTGTGGGCGATGATCTCGTGATCGTTCTCAAGCTTCACGCGGAAGGTCGCGTTGGGCAGGACTTCGCTGACCGTGCCCGGGAATTCCAAAAGCTCTTCTTTCGCCATGCAGGCTCCAACCAGAGGATAAAACGACGGCCCGCGCCTTACATCAGGCCGCGAGCCGCGAATAGTACCCTCAAACTATAGCGCACGGTCCGGGGCGAGGTCGATGGCTGCGGGAACGAGGCCGCCGAAACGCTCGGCGATCCGCCGCGCGAGCCCGTCACGGACCTGGCGATAGGCCTCCAGCCTCGCCTCACGCGATCCGTCCGTGAGCGTAGGATCCTGGGTCGGCCAGTACTCGATGTCCGCCGCCCGACCCCGCGCGAGTTCGACCGCCCGATGCTGCGCCTCCGGCGTCAGCGACACCACCAGGTCGAAGGACGAATCCTCCAGATCGGCGAAAATCTTGGGTCGGTGGCGCGAGAGATCGCACCCCAGCTCGGCCATCACCGCCTGGGCGAAGGGATCTATGCCGGCCTCGACATCCTCGTCGCGCGCCTCGTCGTGCACGAGGGCCGGTCGCCGCAGGCCGCAGCTGTCCACATAGACCCGGTCGCCGACCAGGCGCTTCAGCAAGGCCTCGGCCATGGGGGAACGGACTTGGTTGAAGTTGCAGGCGAACAGCACCGCCCCGAGCGGCGGCGGCGAAAGATCGACGGGCACCGCGCCTAGCCCCGCCAGTGCAGGGCGCAGATCAGGGTGAACAGCCGTCGCGCGGTGTCGATGTCGGTGTCGACCTTTCCGGCGAGTCGGGTGCGCAGCAACTCGGAGGCCTCGTTGTGCAGACCGCGTCGCCCCATGTCCAAGGCCTCGATCTGCGCGGGCGTCGAGGAGCGGATCGCCTGATAGTAGCTGTCGCAGATCATGAAGTAGTCTTTGATCAGCGTCCGGAACGGCGAGAGCGAGAGGATGTGGCGGCGCTCGTAGTCCGGCCCGCGGACATCCAGCACCAGCCGGTTCTCCACCAGGCCCATACGCAGGTCGTAGGGGCCCCGTTCCGCGCCCTCCGGATGGAAGTGGTTCTCTTCCAGCAGGTCGAAGATGGCGATCTGCCGTTCCTGCTCCTGGTCGCGCGAGACCGCCGCGAGCGACTCCTCGTCGAGCTCGACGCTCTGCAGGCGGTGCATCTGGCGGTCGTCGTCGGCCATCGGCGTCTTCTGGGGCGTCCCGGAGGGCGTAGGGGCGTAAGTCATGCTTTATGGCATTCTGCCGCCCCGCGTCATCCCGCACTGCGAACGAGCGGCGCCCAGATGCAAAAAGACGCCCGGCGCTGTCGCGCCGGGCGTCGGAAAAATCGCAATCTGGGTAGGCTTAGGCCGCCCGGCGCGCCTCGCGGAACGAGACCATGCGGCCGGCCGCCTCGTCCCACAGCGAGAGGCGCACCGCGCCGAAGGCGTCGCGAAGGCTGAGGCGGCTCATAGAGCGCAGTTCCGGGTGATCCTTCAGCACCTTCGGCAGGTGATAGAAGGGGATGCGGCTCGACAGATGATGGACGTGATGGATGCCTATGTTGGCGGTCATCCAGCGCAGGGGCTGCGGCAGGTGCAGGTGCGAACTGCCGGCCAGCGCCGCCTCGTCGCGGTTCCAGACGCCTTCGCGCGACCAGGACGCTTCCTCGAACTGGTGCTGGACGTAGAAGAGCCAGACGCCGGCGGAACCGGCGAGCAACATGGTGAGGAGGTTGACGGTCAGCACCGGGCCGACCCCGAACAGCCAGATCAAGGCGACCAGGCCCGCGAGCGCGGCCACGCTGTTGCCGATGACGCTGGCCCACGGCTTCCAGCCCTCTCGCATCATGCCGATCGGAAGGCGCTGGCTGATCACGAACACATAGGCCGGGCCCAGGCCGAACATCACCACCGGGTGGCGATAAAGCCGGTAGCCCAGCCGGCGTAGCGGCGGCAGCGCGCGGTACTCGTCGACCGTCAAGGTCTCGATCTCGCCCAGGCCGCTGCGCCGGTCCAGATTGCCCGAGGTCGCGTGGTGCAGGGCGTGGGCCTGACGCCAGTAGTGGTAGGGCGTGACGGTGAAAACGCCGGCGATGCGGCCGACCCACTCATTGGCCTGTCGGTTGCGGAAGAAGGCTCCGTGGCCGCAGTCATGCTGGATCAGGAACAGGCGCACCAGGAAGGCGGACGAGGGGATCGTCAGCAGCAGCGCCGCCCACCAATAGCCATGCGCATAAAGCAGCCAGGCGGCGACCCAGAGCGTCAGGAGCGGCGTCACCGTGATCGCGATCTCGAAGATGCTGCGGCCCGTATGGGGCTCGCGATAGGGCGCGAGGATCTTGAACCAGGCCTTGGCGGGACGCGGCGCGGCGGCGCTCATGGATGAACCTTCATTGGACGCTTGGACGACCTCAGCCCTGCCCCATCCGGATCGCCGCCGACCTCGCATGCGCCGGAAGGCCTTCGGCCTCCGCCAGAGCCACCGTCGCCGGGGCCAGGCACGCAAAGGCGTCCTCGTCGCATCTCACGATCGAGGTCCGCTTGATGAAGTCATAGAGCGAAAGCCCTGAGGAGAACCGCGCCGCCCGACTGGTGGGCAACACGTGGTTGGAGCCCGCTACATAGTCGCCAATAGCTTCCGGCGCATGACGACCCAAGAACATTGCGCCAGCGTGTCGCACGCGTTCGGCCAAGCTGTCCGGGTCCTCGACCGCGAACTCCACGTGCTCCGGCGCGATCATATCCACCAGGCGTGGCGACTCGGCCAGCGGGGCGATCACCACCGCCCCGTGGTCCCGCCAGGATGCGGCCGCGTCCTCTCCGGTAGATAGAGTGCTGAGCTGCTCCTGGACCGCGGCTTCGACCTTGGCCGCAAAGACCTCGTCGTCTGTGATGAGGATGGATTGAGCGGCGGGGTCGTGTTCGGCCTGCGACAGAAGATCGGCGGCGATCCAGGCCGGGTTGTTCCGGCCATCCGCCACCACCACGATCTCCGACGGTCCGGCCAGGGCGTCGATGCCGACCGCCCCATAGACCCGGCGCTTGGCCGCAGTGACATAGGCGTTGCCAGGCCCGACGATCTTGTCCACCGCCTTGATCGGGCCTGCCCCGTAGGCGAGCGCGGCCACCGCCTGGGCGCCGCCCACACGCCAGATCTCGCTGACGCCAGCCGCCTTCGCCGCCGCCAGCACAGCCGGCTGCAGCTTGCCTGGCGGCGTGACCATGGCGATCCGACCCACGCCTGCAGCCGCGGCCGGGATCGCGTTCATCAGCACGGTGGAGGGATAGGCGGCTCGCCCGCCCGGCACGTAGACCCCAACCGCGTCGAGGGGCGTCCAGCGCCACCCCAACTCCACGCCCGCTTCGTCGGTAAACCGGGCGTCGGCGGGCCGTTGGCGAAGGTGATAGCTTCTGATGCGCTGGGCCGCGAAGGCGATGGCGTCGCGGACGGCCTGGGGACAGGCTTCCGCGCCTGCCGCGATCTCGGCCTCGCTCACCCGGATCGTCTCGGCGTCGAGTTCGACATGGTCGAAGTCGCGCGCGAAGCGCAGCAGGGCGTCCAGCCCCTCCGCCCGGACCGCCGCGATCACGTCGCGCACCACGGAGTCGACCTCCTCTGGTGTCTCGCGCCGCTCGTCGACGAAGGCGGCGAACGCGGTCTCGAAATCTGGATCGGTGAAACGGAAACGGCGCATGGCGCGGGTTCTTTAGCGGGGTGCGGGCGGAAGCGCCATGTCGCGCCGCTCAGTCCGCGTGCTTCGGCGCGCGCGGCGTCGGCCAGGGCTGCGAGACGTCGGCCAGGACAGCATCGACGCATTCCACCTGCGCCCGCAGGTCGCCGCCGCCGGCGCAACTGATGGTGACGGTTCCGCCCGGCGCCTCTCCCGGCTCGAACGTCACGGCCAGCACCTCAACGACCGCGTCCTTCACGCCACGGCGGATCTTGCGGGCCTGAACGTTCAGCACGCCGCCCAGCTGGAGCCCCGCGCGCACCCGCACGCCGCCTTCGGCTTCCCAGCAGTAGCGGTTGAAGGCGATGGTCAAGCGCCGCGCCTTGGACTCGAAGGTGATGTCGCCCACCTTGGCGACGGCGTCCTGCAACGCCACCGAGATCACGGCGAGATCGTCGGGGTCCTGGGCGAGCAGGCGAAGCGGCGCGGGCTTGGCGGCCATGAGCCTAGTCCTCGTCCTCCCCGTCGCCCTTGATGCGACGGATCTGGGCGCCACAGGCCCCCAGCTTCTCTTCCAAACGCTCGAAACCGCGATCCAGATGATAGACGCGGTTGACCATCGTCTCGCCGCGCGCCGCCAGGCCCGCGATCACCAGGCTGACGGAAGCCCGAAGGTCGGTCGCCATCACCTGAGCCCCTTCCAGCGAAGGGACCCCCTGCACCCGGGCCTCGCCGCCCTGCACCGTGATCTGGGCGCCCAGGCGCGACAGTTCCGGCACGTGCATGAAGCGGTTCTCGAAGATGGTCTCCTTGATGACGCTTTCGCCCTCAGCCAGGCTCATCAGGGCCATGAACTGCGCCTGCAGATCGGTGGCGAAGCCCGGATAGACGCCGGTCTCGATCTCGACCGCCTTCAGCAACGATCCGTTGCGGCGAACCGTCAGGCCATCGTTGTGCGGCGTCACTTCCACGCCGGCTTCGGTCATTTTGTCGATCAGGGCCTGGATGAAGTCGCTGCGGGTGCGGGTCAGCCGCACTTCCCCACCGGCCATGGCGGCGGCCACGGCATAGGTGCCGGTCTCGATCCGGTCGGGCATCACCGCATGGGTCGCGCCGTGCAGCCGGCTCACGCCTTGGATGCGGATCGTCGAGGTCCCCGCCCCGCCCACCTTGGCGCCCATGGCGTTCAGGCAGTCGGCGAGGTCCACCATCTCTGGTTCGCAGGCGGCGTTGGTGATCGTCGTCTCACCGTTCGCCAGGACCGCCGCCAGCATGGCGTGCTCGGTGGCGCCCACGGATACGATCGGGAAATCGATCTGCGCCCCCTGCAGTCCGCGCGGCGCTTGGGCGTAGACATAACCCTCGTGCAGGTCGATCCGCGCCCCCAGCGCTTCCAGCGCCTTGAGATGCAGGTCCACCGGCCGCGCGCCGATCGAACAACCGCCCGGCAGCGACACCTTCGCCTGCCCCGTGCGAGCCACCAGCGGCCCCAGCACGTTGAACGAGGCGCGCATCTGGCGGACCAGGTCGTAGGGCGCGATGGCGCTGACGATCTCGCGCGTCCGCAGCAAGGTTTCCGGGCCGTCCTCGCCGACCGATTCGGTCACCTCGGTCCCCAGCCGCTGCAGGAGCTTCCCCAGGAAGCGCGTATCGGCCAGCCGTGGCATGTTGGTCAGCCGCAGCGGCTCTTCGGTGAGCAGGCTCGCCGCCATGAGCTTGATGGCGGAATTCTTGGCGCCGCTGATCGGGATTTCCCCCTGCAGCCGCGCGCCGCCCGTAATGGCGATGCGGTCCAACCCAATTCCTTCGAAACAGCCGCGCTTCTATGGGGAGCCGCGGCGGCGCCTGACGAGCCGATTATCTAGCGCGCGCCCGGGCTTGCGCAAAGGGGCTGCTCAGTCGCCTTGGTCCGTCTTCCCCTTGGGTTCCACAGCTTTCGGGGCCGACCCGGCCTTCCGCCGACGGAGATTGGCCCGCAACGCCTGGGCCAGCTTCGCTTCCCGCACCGCTGCAGTGTCCTGTGGGGCCTTGTCGGAGGTCGCCATCACCCAGGGGTGCGGCGCTCGGTCCGCGCCGTCAAGCCGATGAAGCGCCGATTGGGGCTTCACGCGGCGCAAGGTCTTGGCTATAGCCCCCGCCTCGCCTTTCGCCGCCGTAGCTCAGTGGTAGAGCGCATCCTTGGTAAGGCTGAGGTCGGCAGTTCAATCCTGCCCGGCGGCACCATCAGCGGTCCCGAGAAGAGGTGGCTCTTCTCGGGATTTGATTATCTAACGTCGACTTTCTCAGAATATCCGGCCGAACCGCTTCACCCGATCTTCTATTTCCTGCTCGAGTTCGGGGTGCTCGAGGTAAATCGGCTGCCGAATCGTGGACTCCAAGTCGTGCATTACGCCGGCGATGGCGCGCGACATCCGCTTGTAGTCGTCCTCGCTGCAATGTTCCCTCAAAACGGGAACGAGTTCGGCGAGGCCCCTTTCACTGCCGTGGGTCGCGTGCAGAATGATCCGTGCAAGGTCTCGGTCCACGAGAAAATCCTTTTAGATCGCGACGGGCGGGACTTCAGGGATCAGTCTAGGAATCCACATCCACCAGGGCACGGAACGCGGAGTCGGGTGAATGGGGACCGACGGCATCGAGTTTGGACCCGATTGCCGATGAGCGTCCATGCAGTCGTTCAGGCACTTGTGGAAATCCCATTGATTCCGGTCCGACCCGGCCCGGTGGGGGCGCTCCAACAACGGCACGCATTGTTCGATACACTGATCTTTTGCGGAACCGGGGACGGATTGAAGATTCCCACCGCCGAGATGTGGCGTCGAGGTCGGATATAGGACCGTTGTGGGGGTGGCGTCCTGGGCCGTCGATCCCCATAGGTTCGAACCACTTCCGACTTGCTGCAAGACTGGCTTGCTGACCGTACTCGATGGGTCAACCCACCGGTCTTGTTGGAAAACCGGCTCGATCGGCCGCCGAACAAGTCGGCGTATTCTTGGGCGGCCGCGGCCTGCCGCGCCTGCTCAACATCAGCCGGCGACCTGAGATACCAAGCTGCCAAAGCGTCGCCGCTGAGGCGCGCAGGATCGACCTGGCCATCTGACATGCATGTTTTCCTTTGCGAATTGTCCGCGGTCTCCAGGACCTCTCGGGGAACTCGGTCGCTATCCAGACTCTCGTCGCGGACGATCAGGTCCCGAAGGCGTTGGTCCCGCCGATCCGCACGGCGGCCCAGATCAGGATTCTCGGCGCAACGCCGACGCCGATGTCCGCCATCGCCTCGCGTAGGACCGCGTCGCTTTCGGCGCGGCTGTAAGGCGTGGCGCGGCTGATGACGCGGCGGCCCCGCCAGAGCTCCAGCCCGCCGCGTGTGAAGTAGAGCGCGTCGTGCACGACCGCCGCCTCGGTCCACGGACCGTCCGGTGGAAACAGGTCCCAGAAGAGCCGCGGCACCGAAGTCAGGTCCGTGATGAAGCCCTGCGGCACGGTGATCGTGTCGCCGGCGAGCGTGCGATACGTCAGGTCGCGCTCGAGCCGCCAGAGCGATCGTCCGTCCCGGACCTGCGGCCGGTCGCCCTGCTCGAGCAGCGTGAGGACCAGATCGCCCGCGAACCGGGTCACGGCTGGCTCACAGCCTTCGCGGCGGCGGCGACGGCCGGGGCCGCACAGGTCTGGTTCACCGCCAGCGAGCCGCTCGGCGGCAGCGGCGGCGCGAAGGTCAGGTTGGCCGTGAAGGTCCCGGCGCAGTTGCTGCTGATCGCCTTGACGGTGTTGAGCAGGTCGGCGCCGTTGGTGGTCGCCGCGACCGGCGATCCGCCGAGGGCGGCGCAGCCCGAGACGCCGAGCGCGCAGGCGCTCGCAAGGCCCGCGAGGAGCTTGATCATGAGGGTCTCCGATTGAGGTTGGTTCGCGCCGTGCGGCGCTAGGGTTGGACGGCGGGCGGTGACGGCGCCTTAGTCTCGAGCGAGGAGCCGAACAGGAAACCCACGACGATCCCGAACGCGCCGCCGATGACGCCGGACGCCAGGGCCGTGAACAAGTTCAGCTGCCCGGCCGGGATCTGGACGAAGGCGACCGCCAGGAGCGAAAAGGCCATCAGCGCCATCACGCCGATGGCGATGATGAGCTGGAGCAGGGCTTCCGGCTTCATCGGGCCCCCTCCTCCCGGTCAACGGGCAGGCCCAGGCCATAGCCGCCGGCGCGGCGGGTCAGGACCTGCCGGCGGAGCCTGGGATCGAACGATAGATGCACCCAGGTCCCCTCGTGGATCAGCTGGTCGAAGGCCAGGTCGGAGGCTGCGATCCGCCGGCACACCGCCAACGGATCGCCAAAGCCGTAGCAGTTGAAGTCCACCGCGTGGCCGTAGAGGTGCGCCGAGGTGGCCGCCCCGCCCACGGCCCGGTTCAGCGCCCGGCAGCGATAGCCGCTGGAGACGCTGATCACCCGGTCGCCCAGGAGCCTGCGCACCGCCTCCATCTGCTCGGCGGTCGACTTCAGGACCTCGGCCACCGCCGTGGGCGGCGCATTGGGGAAGTCACGGTGCTGCGTCGCGCACAGCTCCTCCAGGGAGAAGTGCGCCGAAAGCTGGGTCGGCATGGTGTGTTCCTGATGTTGAGGATCAGCGCGCCGCGACGGCGCGGATCTCGTGCGGCGCGGATTGCTCGAGCAACGACAGGCGCGCCTGATTGGCGGACCACATCTGCGCCATGGCCCAGGCGAGGAGCGCGAGCGTGATCGTCCAGAACCGGCTCTTCAGGCCCTCGACCGCCTTCAGGGTGCTGGCGGCCGTGGCGCGGATCTCGGCCAGTCGCTCTTCGCAACGGGCTTCGTGGTCGGAGAGGCGTTGTTCGACGGCGGCGAGGCGTTCGAGATCCGGGGTGGATGATGCCCTTGCTCCCATCAGGTTCCCCACCAATTGCCGTCGGAATCGAATCCGATCCCGGCCGAAGCATTCAGGTTCGTCGTCGTCCCCTTCGACTGCGTCGAACTTGTCCCGTTGGTCGTGCTTGTTCCGTTCGTCGTCTGCCCCGTGAACAGCCCGATCGGCAGACCGCTCAGCATCGCCACGATCTGGGCGGTGCTTGTCACCGGCGCCTGGTCCTGGGCCTGCGAGACGTTCCGCAGGTCGTCGCCCGTCGCCGTCTGGGTCGCGATATTCGCGCGCTGGTTGGCGTCATACTGGTCGGAGATGCCCGCCAACTGGTTCGCTGCGGCCAACCGCTGAGCCTGTTGCTGTTGCTGAAGTTGGGCCTGGGCCGTCGCCCCGCTCAGCGCCTGCGCATAGCCCTGGTTCAACAGATTGCCGATGCTCGTGGCCCGCGCCCGCGCCAGCTCGCCTTCCGTCGCCGACTGGGCCAAGGCCGCTCCACTGCCGCCAAAGGCGCCCGACCCGGCCAGGTTCAACGCCTGTTGCGCGCGCACCTTGGCGTCATTGGCGTCTAGGTCGGCCGATGTCGCACCGACCACCTGTGAAAGATAGGGGCTCATGAACTGGCCAAGGTCGCCCGCGATGCTGGGCGCCTTGTCCTGGATCACGCCGCGGGTGACGTCCGAGGCAGCGCTGTAGTCCCAGGGCGTGCCGGTCAGGCCGCCGGCGTTGACGCCAGCCTGCTGCTGAAGCACGTTGGCGGGCGCCACAAGGCTCTGCGGGTTCGTCCCAACCAGGCCTCCGACCTGGCTTGCGATGTTCTGCGTCAGGTTCGACGCCCAATCCGGAACGTTGGGCGTGGTGGTCGAACTGCTGTTGGTGGTCGAGTTGTTGGTGGAGTTCGAGCTGCTGCTCTGGTCGGTCTTCGACCCGCCGATCTTCAGGCTCATCTACAGATCCTTCGCGATAATCCGCGCCAGTGGCGCATATCCCTTCGGCCGCAGCGTTCGCGCCCAGCCCTCGCGGCCGATCACCAGCACCCGCCGGCAGCCGCGCTCACGCGCCCAGGCCTCGGCCTGGGGCAGCAACATCTCTTCCAGTTCGCGCCGGTCGCCGCCGGCCAGCCAGATCAACAGGCGCAGGTCCGCCGGATCGGCCTCCACGACAGCGACGAGCGCGCTCCCTGGGGCGGACCAGAACCAGGCTTCGCCACGGTCGATCGCGGCCCGGACCTGCGCCAAGTCGTGGGTCCGGCCGGCATGATCCAGCGCCGCCTGCAGCCAGGGCGCGCAGCGCGTCCACTCCCCCTCGAAGGTCACTGGCGACCGGCAGGAACCGCGTCGAACACCGGCTGGCCGATCCGGCAAGCCGTGGGCGCGCTGCCCCCGGCGAAGGTGACCTTGAACAGCCGTCCTGAGATCAGGACGTCGCTCTTCGCACTTCCTGGCGCCATGGCCGGCGCCGCCACGACCCGCTCGAGATCCTGCGGATGCTCCCGGGCGGACAGGCTGACCGTCACCGGCCCTTGCTGGCCCTTGAAGTCCGGCCAGACGCCGCGCACCAGCAGGCGCTGGTCGGGATCCAGGTAGCTGTCGGCGGTCTCGATGAACCAGGGGAAGGCCTGGCCGTCGGCCGAATGGCCCTTCTCGTGGTGATAGACCTGTCCGCTGAAGGTCACCCCCAGCGGATAGAGTGACGGCCCCGCATCGACAAACGCGGTCCGCGCCATGATCCCACGGTGCCAGGCGCCCGCGTCACCACCGGAAAGGGCCAGCGCCACATACCGGCTGTTTTCATAGCCGTCGCGGCTGTCGGGATAGTCGAAGCGCACCTCGGAATACTCCCCGTTGGACGAGGCCACGACCTTGTCACCCTGGCTGGCCGCCAGGTTGTCGGCGAAGTCCTGGCGGATCGGGCAGGACACCGGCTGCGGCTGGCCGCCGACGGCATAGGTGTAGAACTGTCGGTCGGGGCTGACCCAGAACGCCGTCTGCCCGACCACCACTGCGGCGTTCGGTCCGATCAGGCCGCAATTGCGCCCGATGCGATCGAACCGCCAAGGCTCCTCCAGCGCGCCCACATAGGTTCCCAGGAACAGGGCGTCGCCGGTCCAGACCAGCATGTAAGGGCCAGCCATCCGCCCGCCCACGATCCGTCCGCCGCCCGTCAACACATATTCACGCGCCGTCGATCCGGCGGCCGTCGTGCTCCAGGTGGTGTTGTCGCGGATCGAGGAGTGGCGGATGCAGAGCGGGTTGAAGACCCCTGAGACCTCTTCATTGCACCCCAGTGCGAAGACCTGATAGCCGCCGTTCAGCGGCGCCACGAGCATGTAGGTCACATTGGCCGGCGCATTGGCCACCGCCACCGCCTTGGAGGCCGTGTTGTTCGTCCAGGCGAAGATCGTCTGGTTGCGCGGGCTGGCCAACAGGTTCTGCCCCCAGGCGGCCAGCGACCAGGTGAGCGGGAAATAGTCCGTCGTCGACGGCTGCCCATAGCCCCCCACGCCCCAGGCGCCGGTGCCGTAGCCCGCGCTGCCCGCCCCATCGATCGCGCCGGCCGTGAAGCCGGACGCCGGCGTGATGTCGAACAGCTGCCCACCCTGCCACAGCTGCAGCTTCGAGTGGGTCCCGAACCCCACGTTCAGGACGGCGGCGTTGTCGGTCCACGGAAACACCGTGCGGCAGACCCCGGTCAACGGACTTGGAGTCAGGGCCTCCCACCCACCGATGGTCTGCGCCCGCCCCAGCCGGAACCGCACATTGGACCCGTCCGCCCAACGACCCCGCCCGGCAAATGTCGTGTCGTCGCCGTTCAACCCCGGCGGAAGATCGAGGGGGATGCGCATTTAAGCCTCCACATGCTAAGGACCGGCTCGATGGAGCGGCGAGCCTTTCAGACCTCACAGGGCGAGGTGCGGGTTTGGGGATACGCAGCGGATTTCGCGGGTAGCGATCCTCTAGTACTGACAATCACGGGTGCGTTCGCGGCTCAGACCGCAGCGCGTCCGTGGCGCGACGTAATTGGCCTGCCAATCCTCGTGGCCGATTTGCCTGGCAATCATTGCCCTTGGTTGCGAGCGCAAACGCCAAAGGCATACGAAACTGCTTTCTCAGAAGTAGTCGCCCATCTTCGCCGACCGGTGAGCCTTTGCGGCATATCGGCTGGCGGCTTGGTCGCCCTAGGCGTCCACGCTCCTAATCTGTGTTGGACGCTAGCGCTGGATCCGCTGCTGAGCTCCGAGGGCAGCGCCCATACCGCGGCAGCTCTCCATCAGGAAAGGGAACGGGCCCCTTCCACCGAACTCGATGAATTCCTTATGAGCTTTTTCGGGATTGCCGTCGACGGCTCGCAGCATAGCCTTGTACACCGCTCAGAGCTGCTTGAGCGCCGGACACCAGCATGGATCATGGGCGCGGATAAGGTTCCGCCGATTCGCGGGATACTTTCGGATTCAGATATTCACGCGATCAAATCCGCTGCCGGCGTGCGTTACACATTCGTCCAAGGTGTTGGCCATCAGATTGCCCTCGCCGCACCTTCTGTAATTTTCTCTGCTTTGAGAGAACTATTTGCCTCCATGGCATTGCGAAGCTCCCCCGCCACAGAGGAGGTTGTAGATCTAGATTCTCTAGCTGCTATATTATTTGATGAAATTCGATTTCTTCTAGCTTCCAAAAAGCTTTGGTCCGAATATTCAACCGAAGAAAAAGCCCCCTGGACTAACGCGGCGCGAAAAATTCTAGCACGGGTTAAGCTAAAATAGTGTTGGAAGGGGTAATCACCTAGAACGAAGCAGGACGACAAAGACTCGTCCCAAGCCACCGGAACCCGAGGGCGTATTACCGCATGCCCCGGAGCCAGCTCCAAAGGACGCGCCACTGGCACTGCTGCCGGAGCCTACACCAGATGAACCATTGCCGCCTTGGAGCGAGTTGCCAGCGACATCTGAGAAACCAGCGCCACCACCTCCACCACCGTTGAGATTACCGGAGGGGCTGATAGCACCACCAGCGCCACCGTGATCGCCCGCAGAAGACGCTGCTCCAGACACGCCCCCAGCACCGCCATTGCGGTTGAGATCCCCACCCGTCGCAATTCCGCCAGTACCACTGCCTTTGCCACCTCCCGCCACCACGACAACGCCATTCGGGAGCACAACTGTGGAGTCACCCCCGTCCTGGACGGTTATCGTCGCCGGCGCACCAGCGGCACCAACGCTATATGTGACGGATTGGCCGGCGATCATTCGGCAGAATTTGAAGGCGGCAGCACCACCTCCGCCTCCATGGCCAAGGCCACCTGGGGCAACATCTCCCGACGCACCAGCTCCCCAAAGATAGATTAGCGCAACGCATCTTCGCGGCGCCGCTATAGTTGCAGCCCCCGCAGTTACGTCGGTAACGCTGAGCAGGTCGAGCCGCGCTCCGGCAAAGGACTTCTTCGCTGCAAGGGACTGCCCCACCAGCCCCCTCAAACTTTGCCCGGCCGCCATCAGTAGTCCGCCCATTCCGCTTCGAACGCCCAGGCGCCGGTCACCCCGGCCGCCACGTAGAGCTGTTCACCCGCGCTCAGCAGTTTCGGGTTGTCGTCGGAGTAGCCGAAGTCGGCGATCGGCGGGGCGGTGGTGGCGGCCATGGTGTAGCCGCCTGAGGCCCCCAACACCGCGTTGCTGAACTTCTTGGTCGTCCCACTGTCCAGCGAACGGAATTCCTGCAGCTGGGTCACCGTCACGGTCGCCGCGGGCACCGCCCGCAGCTTGGTCAGCCGCGAGCCGTTCGCCCCCGCGGTCACCAGCAGCACGGTGTTGGTCGGTGTGGTCGTATAGGTCGTGTTCGCCGTGAAGCTCTGGCTCACATGCGCCGATTTCGGCGTCTGCGGCGTGATGATCGAATTGGCGGTGACGCTCATGGCGGGCTCCTAGAGGGCGACGGCCAGGGCGACCTGAACGCCCAGAACCTTGCTGTTGAAATCGGAGAAGTCGGTCGAGACGATCTGCTTCCAGAAGGCGCTGGAGCCGTTGGAGAACAGCGCCCAGCCGTTGGTCGATGGTCCCTGCCCCGGCAGGATCCCGGCGTTGGCGGTGAAGGCCAGGTTGTCGGCATAGGCCTTGGTGGCGGCGTCCTGCGCGCCCACCGGATCGGCCACGCCGGTCAGCCGCTGGCCGCCGAACGCTGTGCCCTGCGAGCGCACCACGTCGGCACCGTTGCAGATCACCGCGGCAACCTCGCCCGGCTGCCCCGTCACCGTCGCGCCCGCCCCGGTGGTGATCGTCACCGCGCCCGTGCAGGCGTTCCAGATGTCGTAGCGCTTGGAGACGCTGGGGATAGTCACCGTGAACGGCCCCGCCCCGGTGAACTTGATCATCGCCGCGCGCGCTTCGTCGTCGCCGGCGTTAGCGGTGGTCAGCGTGTAGTCGCCGGTCAGCGGCTTGGCGAGCCAGCCGGCCACCGCGTAGTCGGCGTGCTGCAGGACCGCGTTCAGCTTGTCGCCCCACAGGTTGATGTTCTCGCCGGTGAACTGCAGCTCGAAGCGCAGGGATGAAGACCAGGAACTGGGCATCAGACGATCACCGCGCCGGTGTCTTCACGCCGCCAGTGGGCGCCGTCCGAATGGGCCAGGATGTCGAGGTCGCTCACCAGGGCGACGCACCACGGATAGCTCGCGGCCGACGGCAGACCGGCCTGGGCGACGGCGAACACCGGCTGCGGCGCGGCCGGCGTCTGCAAGGCGCGGATCGCGTCCTGCATGGAGGCCAGGACCGCCTGGACCGCGGCCGGAACGCCCGGCCCGATGGGCGTCAGCCCGACGGAAGGCGGCCCAATGAAAGTCGGCATCGTCAGACTCCTCGGATGATGTCGAAGCCGGCGCCATGGCGGCGCGGCGGGAAGTCGCTGGTGAGCGTGCGCGCGGCGCGCGCCCGGGCGTCCTTGGCGTTGATCTCGTCGAGCGCGCGCGACAGACGGGCCTCGTAGGCCTGGGCCAGTTCGTCGTCGCGCAGGAACGGCCCCGCCTCGCAAAGCACGGCGAACAGGTAGGCGTCGGGATGGGCGGTCAGCAGGGCGTTGGTCGGCTGGGCGTCTGACAGGGTGAAGTTCGCCAGCATCCGCAGCACCAGCCCATAGACCCGGTCGCATGGTCGATCGAACGCCAGGTTCGCGCCGTCGATGCTCCAGCGGCACGGCCGCCCCGCCGCCGCCGATGCGTCGACAAGGCTAGGCTCCTCGAACCGCAACGGCTCGCGATCGCCGGCTGAATCCAGGATCCAAAGCGCCAGCGGTTCGGCGAAGCCCGCCGGCAGCGGGATGGTCCGCGCGCCCGCCGTGGCGGTCAGCGCCGCCTCGGTCTCGGCCAGCCGCGCGCGCAGCACCCGGTTCAGCCGGCTTTCGGCCAAGGCGACAAACTCCGGGATCCGCGCCGTCAGGTCCGCGCGCACCAGCCAGTTCGCCGCCGCGGCCTGCAGCTCGGCATAGGTGGTGATCGCCAAAGGCGTCCTCCGATGTGATGGGATTGACGGGATCGCGAACAGGACCGCCCGCCCACACCCGCACAGGCTGGCGAGCGGCCCCGAACTCAGCGCGTCAGTGGTTGGCCAGCCGGCAGGCCAGCTGCGGGCGGATGGTCTTGTAGCCGTACAGAACGTCCAGACGGCACGGGAACTTGTCCCCGTTGATGTCGTACTGGCGCACGATCCGCATGGAGACGCCGTCGAAGGCCTCGCGCGCGGCGAAGTCCACGCCGCGCGGCATCACCATGTCGGCGCTGGCGAAGGCGAAAGCCCCCTTCTGGTAGGCCAGCGACAGGCCATAGTTGGTCGACACCGTGCCCGAGAAGGTGATCGCCGCCCCGCTGGCCGGCGAGGCCGAGACGTTCTGCAGCGGACCCGAGGTGACGATGGCCGGGCTGATCGGGAACGAGGTCGTCGTCACCGTGCCGGCGGTCACCACGAACTGCTGCAGCACCCCGGTCGACTGCTTGGTCTCCGGATGCACCCGGAAGACGCCCGCGATGGTGAAGACGTCGCCCTGCACCGGCAGGCCCGAACCGGTGTTCACCGTCAGGGTCGAGCCGGTCTGGCTGGCGCCGTTCACCAGATAGCCGCCGTTCGCCGCACCGCGCGGGTGCGACGGCCACAGCGTGTTCTCCATGAAGTCGAAACCGGCGGTTCGGCCCATGAAGCCTTCGCGGTTCTGCTTGCCGATCGACACCTGGTCGTTGAACAGCCCTTTCAGCGCGTCGACCATGTCGACGTTGTCCTGGGTGTTCAGGTTGCAGGTGCGCCCGTTCAGCGGCGCCAGGTTGTCCACCAGGATCTTGCGGCCCTGCAGCACCTTGGTGAAGCTGGCCGGTTGCCCCTGGTTGTCCACCTGGTTGTAGACGTCCTTGTACATGTTCATGGCGTCCGCCTCGATGTTGGCGGCCAGCACGGACATGGCGGGTTCCAGGATCCGCTCGGAGAAGTCGTCCAGGGCGAGCGTCAGGTCGACCGAGGTGAAGTTCAGGTCCACGCCCTTCTGGGTCTGCACCTTCAGGTCGACGGTGGATTCCGTGACGTCCTGGGCGCTCAGCGTGGCCCCGCTGCGCACGATGTACTGGTTGGGCAGGCGCACCTTCAGGGTGTCGCCGATCTTGGCGCCCTGCCGGGCGAAGCTGTCGTCGTATTCGCGCGTGATCGAGCCCACGAAGTTGAGCTTCTGATGCAGTACGCGCAGCGCCTCGCGCGTCACCGCGGTCGGCGTGAGGAAGGTGTTGCTCATGGTGTGTCCTTTGGGTTGGGAAGGTCCGCGCGACGGCCGCCGAGGCGCGAAGGACGCGCGTGCTTGGGGGCCGGCCGGCCATGACCGGCGGCGGGCGAGGTCGAAAGGCTTAGTGGCCAAGGATCGAGAGTGCTGGCGTCGCCGCGCAGGCTCGATCTGGCTTGATATGCGCCGAGGCTATGAAGCCTTGCCTTCGCCCCGGCTAACGCATAGGTTGAACGAAACGGGAACGAAGATGGCTTTTCTCCGCTTCATCTTGGCGATCGGGCTTTGGCTTGCGCCGATCCTCGTCTTTGCGGCGGGCGGCCTGCTGGCCCGCGGCCCGGTTGTGCTGCTGGTCCTGGCCGCCGTCCATATTGTCGGATGCTACGGGCTGCTCCACCTGTCGCTGCGGCCCGAGGCGGCGGCTCTGAAGCCACGCTTGCGCATGATCCTGCATCTGTTGATCGGGGCCCCGCTGGCGGCAGGGGTGGCGGCCAGCTTGGTCGCGATGGCAGGCGGCGAGGAGTTCGCCGTGGACGGGCTCTATATTTATGGGATTCCCGCCCTGCTGGTCTGGCCGCTCCTCCTGGCTACGCTGAAAGCTCTCCCTCGTCCGGCGGCCGATATTCAAGGCCAGAACGGATCGAAGGGCGCCAGCGGCGGCGAGAACCCCTTTTTGTAGCCGACGGTTCGGCTGTCGCCCACGCGCTTGCCGTATTGCCGGCTGGTGAAATCACCGATCACGCTGTTCGAGTTGGAACCGATGCCGGCGTAATAGGCCCCGGAATTGTTGATACGCGCCGCTTCCGCCCGGGCCGGCGCGACCGCCTGCGTCGCGGTTTGCCCCGGCAGCACCTGTCGATAGAGCACCCGGCTGTCCGCCCCGTAGTCCGGGCTCTGCTCCATCGGATCGACCTGCGCGTGGAGGAATGGTCCGGAGGGGCCGCCGCGGAAGATGTAGCGATCGTGACCGTCGTCGAAGGTCTCGAACATATGATCTGCGAGCCCGCCCACCTGATCGACCGGCTTGGCGCGCACCGTGATCTCGGTGCTCGGTGTAAGCTTCGGAGCACCGGCCAGCGCCGCCTGCTCTCCTGGCGACAACAGGATTCCTTGCGGAAAAGGATCGCCTTCCCGGACACCGCTCAGAAAACCGCCAGGGTCCGGCGCCGGAATGAACCCGGTCTGCGGCTTGGGGAGGAAGGGATTGTCGGCATAGTCGGGGGATCCGCTCATCACCGCCCCTTCCGCATCTGCTCGTTGCGGCGCTTCATCCACTCCTTGGTGGCGAGATCGTCGCGCACCCCACCGCCGGTCGCCGCCCCGCCGCTGACCACGATCGCCGGGCGCACCGTCTGGGCCTTGGCCGTCGCGGCCGCCGCGTCGTCCTTCTGTTTCGCGCAGTCGCCCTGATAGGCGCAGTGGATGATCTTCCAGACCCGCGGGTCGTCCGCGGCCCCCAGCTCCTCCAATGTCACCCCGTGGCCGCGGGCATAGTCCACCAGCCTGGCCGCCAGCTCCGGCGACCAGCCCTCGATCTCGCGCGCCAGCGCCTGACCGGTGACCGCCATGCCGTGCGCCTTCTGGCGCGCCGCATGCAGCCGGTCCCGCTCTGCGCGTTGCGCCACCGCTTGCGCCAACCCCGCGCGCGCCTGGCCCATGGCCTGGGCCCGCGACCAGAGCGACTGCGCGGCCTGCGGATCCTGGGCGGCGAAGGCCTGCCAGTCGACGTTCGCCATGCCCTGCAGCTGATGGTCCAGCGCGGCCAGCTGGATACGGTCGTGGCCGGCGCTCGCCACGGCCTCGGCGTGATGCGCCACCGCCGCTCGCTCCGCCAGCAGCGCCCGACGGTGCGCCGCCAGTTCCTGGGTCTTTCGGGTGTAGTCCGCCTGGCGCAGGAAGCCGCCCTTCAGCGCGGCCGGCAAGGCATAGACCTGCCCCCCGTGCTCGATCTCGAAGGTCGCGTCCGGAGTGTCGGCGTCGGGGACTTCGGCGTCGACGTCGCGCACGCGATCGTCGTCCGCCGGGCTGGCGTTCGTCATGGGCAGATGTCCTTGTGAAAGAAGCCGGTCAGGCGCTCGGAAACGCCTGGAAAGGTGTCGTCAGGCCGCCGCGGTCGATCGGCGGCGGTGCAATCGGTGCCCCGCCCAGACGCAGGCCGCGCAGGGGGCGAGCCATATCAGGTGCCAGAACCAGGAGACGGCATAGGCCGAGGCCGCCCATTGGAGGAGCTCTCCGGCGGCTTCGAGCCCGGTCGCCCCGCTGCCGCAATGCTGCTCGGGGCGGCAGGCGCTCATCAGAGAGAACAGGGAAATCCCGATCCACAGGGCGGTGAAATAGGCGACCAGCATGACGGCGGCGCCGGCCTTCCAGCCCCACCGCCGCGCGAACAGGAACCCCCAGATCGCCGGCCCAAGGATCAGCAATCCCGCGAGCCCAAAATCGACCACGGGCTGCAGGGGACGCGGGACTTCCATCAGAAGCTCGACGAGGACCCGTCCCGTCGCCCGCATCGGATCCATCAGCGCCCCCTGACCTGCGCCTGTCGCGCACGTATCCAATCCATCATCGGTTGATTGTCGTGCAGCTGCTGAGCGGTGGGCCAGCTCGTCAGAGGCGGCTGCGCGGGGACCGAGACCGGAGCCGCCGCGACGGTCGGCGGAGGGTTGGCGGACCGGCTCTGGTCCAGCAGGTCCCGCGCGCCGCCGAAGCGCATCATCGCGTCGACGTCTCGATGGTTCACGTCGAGACCGACATTCTGATCCGCGGCGGCGACCGGCAGGCCCGAAGGCTTGGCCGAAAACGGCGGGCGGTTGGCGAGCCAGTCCGTGTAGTCAGGCCGGCTGGGCGAGGCCTGCACATTGAGCCATCGCCCAGCCCCATGCGGACCATGGTCTTCTCCGATCGGCCCCTTCACGGGATCGAGGGTGATCAGGTTGTCGACCCGTAGGCCCTGGCCGGTGGCCTGCGCGACCGCGTTGTAGGCGTCCGGACCACCCCAGCTGTGCCCGACCACATTGACCGGTCCGCCGTCCAGATTGGCGTCGCGGATCGCATCGACAACCTGGCCGATGCGGGCGTTGGGCAGATAGACGGTCGGCCGCCCGGTCTCAGCGCGATAGGCGTCGGCATAGCCGCGCACCAGGCCGCCGCCGGGCATGATGTCGTCGGCCCCTCCGCCCACGAAGATATCGCCGCCGCCCTGGCCGGGCGTCGTCGCGCCCGGCGGAATCGGCGTCGCATAACTGTCCCAGGCCGACTTCGGCGGAAGGAGGTCGGACGTCGTGGACACGGGCGGAAGCGGCGCGCCCGTTCCCCCGAACGGCGCATCGTTCGGCCCCTCGGCCGTCGCGTCCTTCATCGGAATGCCAAAGGCCCGCAATTGCGCCTCGAACGGATTTCCCATGACCACCCCATCAGAACAAATATCGAACGTCAACCTTTGCGTGTCAGCCGCGCACCGCCTTGATCCGGTTGGTCTCCGCCTCGAAGGCCTCGATCTGCAGCCGCCGCGCGGCGTTGGCGCTGTCTTGCTTCAGGGCGTCGATCTCGGTCCGCGCGGTGGCCAGCATCTGGGTCAGCCGGGAGATCTGCCCCTGCGCCGCCTGTAGCGCCGGCGCATCGCCCCGCGCCTGGGCCGGGACCAGGGCCTGCAGCCGCTGCGCCACCTCGTCCGCGCCCGGCCAGTCGAGGTTCTTGACCACCAGGTCGCCGATCACCGGGGCGGCGTCCGGATAGGCGCGGATCAGCTCGATCATCTGGTTGGCCGCCTCTTCCCGGCGGCTGGTGAAACTGGGGCCGGCGGTCACCGTCAGGTCATAGGTCCCGGCGCCGAGGTCATAGACCTTCTCGATCGCGGCGGCCTCGCCCAGGCCGTTGTCCGGCGCGGCCGGTCCGCCGGGCGCAGCGCTCGCGCCGACCGTGACCGCGCTGGCCTTGCCGTCCTGACCCAGCACCCGCACCACCCGCGCCGTCGCATAGACCTTGGGGATCAGGTCCAGCAGGATCCGGCCGGCGTGACGCATCGCCCGGTTCAGGTTGTCGATGTAGTGGAAGGTCGCGACGTCGCCCTGCCGCTGGCGCATCAGGATCGCCCGGCCGGAGATGTCCTCGGTCTGCGCGCCCAGGCTGGCGTCATAGAGGCCCATGATCGCCTTCATGTCGTCGTTGGCGCTCGCCGCCTCCTGGATCGCCCCGGCCGGCGCCCCGTCGTAGGGCTGGCGCTGCGGCGCCTGCGGCCCGTCGAACTCGATGTAGGCATGGGTCTGGGTGTTGGCCGTCGCCCACTTGGCGCTGTCGGTCTCGAACGCCCCCTTCGGCCCGATGAACGGCGCCTTGGGGGCCAGCGCCACCATCTCGGTCGAGGTGGTCCGCCAGTAGTTGAACATCCGCTGCGGGTCCTTGGCGTCGCGCACCAGGCTGCGCAGCCGCCGGCGGCCGTCGACATGCAGCTCCTCGCCATAGACCGGCACGATGGGGATGAACCGCCCGGCCCACTCCACCGTCTCCAGCACCTCCGCGCCGGTCAGGATCCTCTGGGTCACCTTGTGACTGGCCACGCTGCGCGGCTGGCCGACCACGCTGACGCCCAGGGCGTCGAACATCGCCTTCTGCTTCTCGTAGACCGAGACCTCGACCACCTGGCCGTCGCTCAAGCCCACGATCCGGCGGCTGACGGCCTCGCGCCGCCAGTGCTCGGCCACCATCACCCGGTCCCCGTCCAGCCACGGTCCGCCGGCCAGGCCGGCATAGACGTCGGCCGACCAGTCCACCGCGTCCGCGCCCTTCCACCGCGCCGCGAAAACGGCCTTCGGCAGGGTGTCGACCACGAAGGCCGAGTTCCAGTCGGAGCTGTCGGCCGCCGTCCCATCCGGGTCGCCATAGATCGAGAACGGGTTAGCCACCCGCTCGATGGCCAAGTCCTGGTCGAAGCTGTCGTCGTCGGACCAGCGGGTGTTGATCCGGAAATAGCCCAGGCCGCAGGTCACCGCGAAGTCGAGCGCGGTGTCATAGGCCACCTCGGCGTCCGAGCTCTGCTCGATGTGGCGGATCAGGCCGTTGAAGATATTCGCGGTCTGCTCGTCGGCCCCGCCGCTCACCGGATGCACCACGATCGCCGGCTTGTTCTGCCGCGCCTCGTTCACGACCTGGCGGATGAAGGCCGGCATGCGGTTGATGGTCAGGCAAGGCCGCCCGTCCAGCTCGCGCTCCCGCCGCACCTGCGCCGGCCACTGCTCGCCCAGCCGGGCGAAGCGCAGGTCGTCCAGCGCCTCGCGCCGGTTCTCCGCCTCGGCCTCGGCCGCCAGCTCGAACGCCTCGCGGGCCTCCTTGAGGATGTCGTCGTCGGACAAGCGGTGTCTCCAGATGCTGGCTCGCAAGAGGTGCAAAGCCGAAAGCCCGCGCGGGCAACCCGGCGGGTTAAAGGGCGGCCCCGATGGAGCCTGCGGTGATCAACGAAGGCGCGCGACTCGCCCAGCCAATCCGTTTCCGGACAGCTCCAGGCGCAGCAATCGACGCTGACAAAACCTTAGCGAAAACGCGCGCGGATGGGCATCAATTGACTTGACGCAGTAGGCGCCTCAGCCTTCGGAGTTCAAGGAAGCCGATATTCTGGCGCTTCCCTGCTTTGAAAACGCCCCCGTACCAACTCGGTCTTCACCGAAGGTGTCCCGAGCGCCGACGCCAATCGTCCCCATCAGAACTTCC
>JAFEDM010000150.1 GCA_018241625.1 Pseudomonadota bacterium
CCTGCTGCGAAACCCCGCCCCGTTCCGACAGGGCGTCGAAGGACGAGCCGGTGGCCCCGAGCCGGAAGCTGGTGCGCACCTCGCCGGCGGGAATCGTGAAGATCGGGCCGGACGCGATGAACTGGGTGTTGAAGGTGTCGGTCTTCGCGTGGCTGGTGTCCTGCGGCCGCAGGGTGAGCAGGTTCGCGGGCAGAGGCCCGGCCGGGTTCACCGTCCCGGCCAGCACGGCCGCCTGCAAGGCGGCGGCGTCGAGGCCGGTGTCGTTCTGGTTGCGGCTGTCGGCGTGGTCGTAGTTGCCGGTCATCGCCAGGCGCCAGCGCGAGACGTCGCGGTTCAGGCTGAACCCCAGGTGGCCGGTCCAGCTCTGGGCGTCCTGGTCCAGCGGCCCGAAGTTGGTCGCCAGGCGGTCGACGGGCTGCGTGCCGGCCAGGAAGCCAACCTCCGGCAGGCCGCGCTGGGCCTCGGTGGTCGTGGTCTCGAACGTGCCGTTGATCGTGCCGCTGACACCGAAGGCGACCGGCCGGGTGTAGACGGCGTTCAGGGCCACCTTCTGGCTCTCGGACACCAGGGTGCGGAACGGCCGCTGATCCACCGGATTGCCGGCCAGGTCGGTGGCGGGCGTTCCGGGCAGCGGCAGGACTTTGCGTTGCGCCTCGGTGAGTGACGCGACGGGCGTGTACTTCAGGTCGAGGTTCAGCCGGTGCTCGCCGCTGATCCGGGTGATCCCGGATTCCGCCTGCCCGCTGGCGCCGCCGCCCGCGGTGGCCATGCCGCCCTGCAGGTCGGCCAGCACCGCGTCGACGTGGTCCTTCAGCACGATGTTGACCACCCGCTGGTTGGCGCTGAAGCCGTACTTCAGCGCCGCTTCCTCGGGCAGGATGTCGACGCGCAGGATCGCCTCGGTGGGCAGGTTGCGGATCTCGTTCAGGCCGCTGATCCGCTTGCCGTTGAGTAGGATCGCCGGGCCTTCGCCGCCGCGGCCGGAGTTGGAGCCGATCTCGGGCGCCAGCTCGTCCAGCAGTTCGGTGATGGTCGACACGCCATAGGCCTGGACGTCCTGCGGCTGCAGCTGCAGGTCGGGCTTGATGTCGCCGACCACCACGCCCGGCTCGATCTTCGGCGGGGCGACGACGGTGATCTCGGAGACGGTGGCGCCGGTCTTGGGCGCCGGCGCTGGGGCCGCGGCCGCCGCGCCCGCCACGAGGCTGGCCGTGGCGCACAGGAACAGGCGCAGGGAAATGGTCGAAGGTCTCAGGATCACGCTTGGTCTTC
>JAFEDM010000151.1 GCA_018241625.1 Pseudomonadota bacterium
AAGGAGACTGCCTCAACGTGACCGCGCCCGACGCGCCCCGCTCGAAGACGCCACCGCCGACGCAGCCGGACCCGGCCGCCGTCGCGCCCGCGTTGGCGCCCAAGTCGGGTCCGCTTCACCCGAAGCTGGCGCGCGCCACGCGGCTGGCGCTGCGGATCGTACCGGCGATCATGCTGGTCGCCGCGGTCTGGGTGCTGTGGCGCGAGTTCCACAAGCTGTCCTTCGACGCCGTCAGCCATGCGATCGCCGGCTGGGGCGTGGTCGCGGTCACCCTGGCCCTGATCCTTTCCGCCGCCAGCTTCGTGCTGATGGGGGTGATCGAGTGGGCCGGACTGCGCTGGGCCGGGGCGAACGTGCCGCTGCGCACCGTGGCGCTGGGGTCGTTCCTGGCCAACGCCATCGCCCATGCGATCGGCGCCAACCTGATCATTTCCGGCGCGATCCGGGCGCGGACCTACGACCGCCATGGCGTGAACCTGACCCAGGTGGCCGGCGCCACGGTGTTCGCCGCGACCTCCTTCGGCGTCGGTCTGGCGGCGTTGTCCGGCGGCGGCCTGCTGCTGGCCTCGTCCGCCGAGCTCGACGCCACCGCCATCACCCCGGCGGTGGCGCACTGGGGCGGCGCGACCCTGGTGGCCGCGGCGCTGGGCTACGTCGCGCTCTGCGCGCTGCGACGGCGGCCGTTCTCGGTCTTCGGGCGCAGCATCGGCCTGCCCGACCTGAAAGACGCCCTCATCCAGCTGGTCCTTGGCGTGGTCGACAACGGCATCGCCGCGGCGATCCTCTGGATCCTGCTGCCCAAGGGCGACCCCAGCTATGTGACCTTCGTCGGCGCCTATGCCGTGGCCTGCATCGTGGGCCTGCTTTCGTCGGTGCCGGGCGGCGCCGGCGTGTTCGAAAGCGCGATGGCGGCCCTGCTGCCGCATGTGAACACGGCCGCCCTGGCGGCCGCCTTCCTGGGCTATCGCCTGGCTTTCTACATCCTGCCTCTGATCATCGCGGCGGCGGCCCTGGCGATCGACGCCATCCGTCACCGCAAGAGCTAGTCCAGCGTCGCCGGCTCGATGGTGACGCTTTCGCCGCAGCCGCAGGCGTCCGTCTCGTTCGGGTTCTGAAAGGTGAACTTGGCCGACAGGCGGCTGACGTCGTAGTCGATCACCGTGCCGATCAGGAAGAGCACCGCCTTCGGCTCGACCAGGACGGTGACGCCCTTGTCCTCCACCACCTCGTCCAGCGGATTGGCCGCCTCGGCGTATTCCAGGGTGTATTCCTGGCCCGCGCAGCCGCCGTTCTTCACGCCCACGCGCAGGCCGATGTAGGGCTTGTCGGCCTTGGCCATGATCTCCTTCACGCGCGCGGCCGCGGCCTCGGTCAGGGTGACGACCTTGGGACGGGGGCGACGAACGCGGGGTGTCAGGGGCGCATCGTTCATGGTCAGAACATGTTGAGCTGCAGCTTGGCCTCGTCGCTCATCCGCGACGGGTCCCAGGGCGGATCGAACACCAGCTCGACCTTGCAGGAGCGGACCTCGGGAATCTCCTTCACCGCGTCCTCCACCCAGCCGGGCATGTCGCCGGCCACCGGGCAGCCCGGCGCGGTGAGGGTCATGTCGATGACCACGTCCTTGTCGTCGGAAACGTCGACCTTGTAGATCAGGCCCAGCTCGTAGATGTCGACCGGGATCTCCGGGTCGAACACGGTCTTGAGCTTCTCGATCAGCTTGTCGGTCAGCGCGTCGAGCTCCGCCTGGGAGAGCGGAGCGGTCTGTGGGCTGTCGAGGCGGCCTGCGTCGTCCATCGGGGTCATCTACGCAAAGAAGGCTTGGGTCTTGGTGAGGGCGTCCACGAAGGCGTCGGCCTCCTCGTGGGTGTTATATAGGGCGAAGGAGGCGCGCGCGCTCGACGTGACGCCGAAACGCCGCATCAGGGGCTCGGCGCAGTGCGTGCCCGCGCGCACCGCCACGCCATAGCGGTCAAGGATCTGGGCCACGTCGTGGGAATGGGCGCCGTCGACGGTGAAGCTGAGGATCGCGCCCTTGCCCGGCGCCTCGCCCAACACGCGCAGCCAGTTCGCGCCGGAGAGCCGCTCGCGCACGTGGGCGTAGAGGGCGTGCTCGTGTGCGGCGGCGGCTTGCCGGTCAAGGCCCTCCAGCCAGCCGATCGCCGCGCCCAGGCCGATCGCCTCCAGGATCGGCGGCGTGCCGGCTTCGAAGCGGTGCGGCGGGTCGGCATAGGTGATCGCCTCCAGAGAGACATTGCCGATCATCTCGCCGCCGCCCTGGTAGGGCGGGAGCGCCGCCAACCGCTCGGCCTTGCCGTAAAGGGCGCCGATGCCGGTCGGGCCGTACAACTTGTGGCCGGAGAAGACGTAGAAATCGACGTCCAGCGCCTTCACGTCGACGGCCTGGTGGACGATGGCCTGGCACCCGTCCAGCAGCACCAACGCGCCGGCCTCGTGCGCCAGGCGCGTCAGCTCCGCCACGGGGTTCACCGTGCCCAGGACGTTGGACATGTGGGTCAGGGCCACGACCCGGGTGCGTTCGCTGAGCAGGCCCTTGAAGGCTTCGACGTCCAGCCGGCCGTCGTCGGTCACCGGTGTGAACTTCAGAACCACGCCCAGGCGCTCGCGCAGGAAGTGCCAGGGCACGATGTTGGCGTGGTGCTCCATCTCCGAGAGCACGATCTCGTCGCCGGCCTTCAGCGAGGCGCCCAGGCCCGACGCCACCAGGTTGATGGCCTCGGTCCCGCCCTTGGTGAAGACGATCTCCGTGGGCTCGGCGTTCAGCAGCCGCGCCACGGCCTGCCGCGCGGCCTCATAGGCCTCGGTCGTCTCGTTGGCCAAGGTATGCAGGCCGCGGTGGACGTTGGCGTAGGAATGCTCCATCGCCCGCGTCATGGCCTCGATCACCGCGCGCGGCTTCTGCGCCGAGGCGGCGCTGTCCAGATAGACCAGCGGCTTACCGTTCACCTGGCGGCTCAGGATGGGGAACTGGCTGCGAACCTGCTCGACGTCGAAGGCCATGGTCATGCCCTCAGCCGATCGGCGACCCAGGCGCGGACCACCTCGCGCGCGCCCTCGTGGTCGATGCGGTCGACGACCTCGCCGACGAAGGCTTCGGTGAGCAGGGCGCGCGCCTCGTCTTCCGGGATTCCGCGCTGGCGGGCGTAGAACAGGGCCTCGTCGTCCAGGGCGCCCACCGTGTTGCCGTGCGCGCAGGCCACATCGTCGGCGTAGATCTCCAGCTCCGGCTTGGCGTCGATCTCGGCGCGGTCGGAGAGGATCAGGCCGTGGTGGCCCATCTTCGCGTCCGTGCGGTCCGCGCCCTCCTCCACCACGATGCGGCCCTGGAAGACACCGCGCGCCTGGTCGCGCACCACGCCCTTGGTCAGTTGGACCGTCAGCCCCTCGGCGCCGGCATGGGTGACGACCGTGGTCTGGTCGGAATGGCGCTTGTCGCCCAGCAGGTAGAGGCCATCCAGGCGGAGCTCGGCCTTGCCGCCGGGATGCAGCACCCGGGTCTCCAACCGCTGACGGCGTGCGCCTGAGGCCAACACCGTCTGGGCGAAGCGGGCGGCGGGTGACAGCGTGACCTCAGCCTGGCTGATCGAGACGGCGTCCTCGTGATCCTCGGCCAGGACAATCCGCTCAACCGCGGCGCCCTCCGCGACCGCGATAGTCAGGGTGGCGTCAGCCAGCGTCCCGCCGTCGCGCTCGTAGGTCTCCAGCAGGGTCAGCCGCGCGTTCGCGCCGACGCGGATCGCCGCGGAGGCGACGTGCGAGCCCGGTCCCCGACCCACAAGGCGCAGCGCCAGGACCGCGGAGGCGCCTTTCGGAATCTCAATGACCGCCTCGCCGCCGTTGACCAGAACCTTGCGCGCGTCGGCCAAGGCGTCGAACCGCCCAGCCGGCAGGTCGCCCGCGAACGGCGCGGACGGCGCCGGCGCCTCGCGCACCAGGCCGCGCAGGTCGGTCCAGCGCCAGTCCTCGTCGCGCTTGCCCGGCAGTTCGGCGGCGTTCCGCTCGGCGATGGCGGCGACCAGGTTCAAGCGGCGGCCTCGTAGCGTTCGTAGCCGGCCTTCTCCAGCTCAAGCGCCAGCTCCGGCCCCCCGGACGCGACGATGCGGCCACCGGCCAGTACGTGCACGCGGTCGGGTTTGATGTAGTCGAGCAGGCGTTGGTAGTGGGTGATCACCAGCATGGCGCGGTCGGGGGAGCGCAGCGCATTCACGCCCTCCGACACGATCCGCAGGGCGTCGATGTCCAGGCCGCTGTCGGTCTCGTCGAGGATGAGGAAGCGGGGCGAAAGCATCGCCATCTGAAGGATTTCCATCCGCTTCTTCTCACCACCGGAGAAGCCGACGTTCAGCGCGCGCTTCAGCATCTCGAAATCGATCTTCAGCTCGGCGGACTTGGTGCGCGCCAGCTTCAGGAACTCCGGCGCGCTGATCTCGCCCTCGCCGCGGGCTCGACGCTGGGCGTTCAGCGCGGTGCGGATGAAGGTCAGCGCCGGCACGCCCGGGATCTCCAGCGGGTACTGGAACGACAGGAACACACCACGCGCCGCGCGTTCGTCCGGCGCCAGCGCCAACAGGTCCTCGCCATCCAGCGTCGCCGAACCGCCGGTCACTTCATAGCCGTCGCGGCCGGTCAGGACGTAGCTGAGCGTCGACTTGCCGGCCCCGTTCGGGCCCATGATGGCGTGCACCTCGCCGGCCGGAACCTCCAGCGACAGGCCCTTCAGGATTTCCTTGCCGTCGACGGCGGCGTGCAGGTTTTCAACTTTCAACATCACTGGATCTCGTCGGCGAGGAACTGGGCGACGACCCGCAGGGCGTCGGCGACGCTCTCGACTTCCTCGCGTTTCAAAGGGGACGGCGTGGCGCTTACCGCCACATTGCGCTTGTCGCCCACGGTCACGCTGCCGTGGCCGGCCTCGAAATAGGCGCGGATACGGAACTCCGGGCTTTCGAGGATGACGGTGTAGCGCCGCCAGTCGACGCTCAGGTTATGCGAAGCCAGGAAAGCCGGGTCGCTGATCAGGGCGTCGTAGAGCTGCTCCGACCGGCTGAGGTCCTCCTCCTGCTGGCGGCGTTCGGCTTCTTCGCGCGCGAACCGCTCGGCCTCGCGGCGCGCCTGCTCCACCTCGAAGGCGTGACGCAGCGACAGCGTGGTCGGCGGGCTCTTGCGGGTGGGCGCGCTCATCCGACGCTGCCCTCCAGGCTGATCGCCACCAACTTCTGGGCCTCGACGGCGAATTCCATCGGCAGTTCCTGCAGCACGTCCTTGACGAAGCCGTTGACCAGCAGCTGCACCGCCTCTTCCTGCGAAAGCCCGCGTTGCATCACGTAGAACAGCTGGTCTTCGGAAAGCCGCGTCGTCGTCGCCTCGTGCTCGAACTTCGCCTGGCCGTTGCGCGCCTCGATGTAGGGCACGGTGTGGGCGGCGCACTGCTTGCCGATCAGCAGGCTGTCGCACTGGGTGAAGTTGCGCGCGCCCTTGGCCTTCGGATGGGCCGAGACCAGGCCGCGATAGGTGTTGGAGCTCTTTCCCGCGCTGATGCCCTTGGAGATGATCCGCGAGCGGGTATTGGCGCCCAGATGGATCATCTTGGTGCCGGTGTCGGCCTGCTGGCGGCCGTTGGTGATGGCGATGGAATAGAACTCGCCGGAGCTCTCGTTCCCGCGCAGCACGCAGGAAGGATATTTCCAGGTGATCGCCGAGCCGGTCTCCACCTGGGTCCAGGAGACCTTGGAGCGGTCGCCGCGGCAGTCGGCGCGCTTGGTGACGAAGTTGTAGATGCCGCCTTTGCCAGTCTCCGGGTCGCCCGGATACCAGTTCTGCACGGTGGAATATTTGATCTCGGCGTCGTCCAGGGCGAACAGCTCCACCACCGCGGCATGCAGCTGGTTCTCGTCGCGCATCGGGGCCGTGCAGCCCTCGAGGTAGGAGACGTAGGCGCCCTTGTCGGCGATAATCAGGGTGCGCTCGAACTGGCCGGAATTCTCGGCGTTGATCCGGAAATAGGTGGAGAGCTCCATCGGACAGCGCACGCCCGGCGGCACATAGACGAAGCTGCCGTCGGAGAAGACCGCGGAGTTCAGGCAGGCGAAGTAGTTGTCGCTGACCGGCACCACTGAGCCGAGGTACTTCCTGACCAGTTCCGGATGCTCGCGGATCGCCTCGCTCATCGAGCAGAAGATCACCCCCGCCTGGGCCAGCTCCTTCTTGAAGGTGGTGACCACGCTGACGCTGTCGAACACGGCGTCCACGGCGTAGCGCGGCGCGCCCTCGACGCCCGCCAGGACCTCCTGCTCCTTCAGCGGGATGCCGAGCTTCTTGTAGGTCTCCAGCAGGTCGGGATCGACCTCGTCGAGGCTCTTCGGGCCTTCCTTGGTCTTAGGCGCGGCGTAGTAATAACTGTCCTGGTAGTCGATGCGCGGGAAGCTGACCTTGGCCCAGGCCGGCTCTTCCATCGCCTGCCAGCGTTCGAACGCCTCCAGCCGCCATTGCAGCATCCACTCGGGCTCGTCCTTCTTGGCCGAGATGAAGCGGACGATGTCGGCGTTCAGGCCCTTGGGCGCGAAGTCCTGCTCGATCTCGGTGACGAAGCCGTGCTGGTACTTCTCCAGCGCCGCGACGTGCTCGACGGTCTGTTTGACAGCGGCCATCAGGCGCTCACCGGTTGGGGATGGCGTTGGACGTGGCGGGCGTGGGCGGCGGTCCAGGCTTCGACGAAGCGGGTCCACTCGTCCTCGGTGGTGTTCCAGCCGCCGCTGACGCGGATGGCGCAGCCGGACAGCTCGCCCTGCCCCATGGCGCTGAGCACCGGCGAGGCCTTCACCTTGCCGGACGAACAGGCCGAGCCGGCGCTGACCATCACCTGGGCCAGGTCCAGGCCCATGACCTGCAGGTCGGAAGTGAAGCCCGGCGAGGCGACGCACAGGGTGTTGGGCAGGCGCGGCGCCGCCTCGCCCATGATGACGGCGCCCAGGGCCTTCAGCCTGGAGGCCGCCGCATCGCGGAAAGCCCCCTTGGCCTGGTAGTCGGCCAGGTCGCGCAAGGCCGCTTCCGCCGCCGCGCCGAAGCCCACGATGCCGGGAACGTTCTCGGTTCCGCCGCGCCGGCCGCGTTCCTGGCCGCCGCCGTGCTGGCGGCGCGACAGCGTCGCGCGCGGGCCGAAGGTGAGCGCGCCCACGCCCTGCGGCCCGCCGATCTTGTGGGCGGAGATGGCCAGCGTGTCGGCGCCGATGGCGCGGCTGTCGACGGGGATCTTGCCCGCCGCCTGGATGGCGTCGACGTGCAGCCAGCCGTCGGCGGCGCGGACGATCTCGGCGGCCTCCGCGACGGGCTGGATCACGCCGGTTTCGTTGTTGGCCAGCATCAGGGCGACAAACGGCTTGCCGTCGGCCGGGTCCCAACGGCCCAGGCGCTGGGCGAGCCAGTTGAGGTCGGCGCGGCCGTCGGCCGTGACCGGCAGGACCTCGACCTCGACGCCCTGCACACGGCTCGTTTCCTGCACACTGTCGTGTTCGATGGCCGAGACGATCAGGCGCCTCGCCCCCGCGGCCACGGCGCTTTCGATGGCCAGCGCGTTGGCCTCGGTGCCGCCGGAGGTGAAGACGACGGTCGACGCCGGCGCGGCGATCAGCTTGGCCACCTGCTCACGGCCGGCTTCCATCAGGGCGCGGGCGGCGCGGCCCGCGGCGTGGATCGAGGATGGATTGCCCACATTCTCCAGCACGTGGAGCATGGCGGCGCGGGCCTCAGGCCGCACCAGGGTGGTGGCGTTGTGGTCGAGATAGACGGGATCCGGCTTGGTCATGCGGCGGCGCCTTCTGTCGCGGCATGCGCGCCCAGGCGGCCCGAGATCACATCGGCCAGGCTGACCGACGCCAGATAGCCCTCGATGTGCTGGCCCAGGTCTTCCCAAAGATCGTGGGTCAGGCAGCGTTCGCCCTTGGCCATGCAGCCCTTGCCCAGGGCCGCGCAGCGCACGGCGCGGATCGGTTCGTCGACAGCATGGACGATGTCGGCGATGGAGGTCTCGGCGGCGGTGCGCGACAGGCGATAGCCGCCGCCCGGTCCGCGGGCCGACTGCACCAGCCCCTTGCGGCGCAGGCGGGCGAAGAGCTGCTCCAGATAGGACAGCGAGATCTCCTGGCGCTGGGCGATGTCCGACAGGGCGACCGCGCGACACGGCTCGTCCTGGCGGCGCGCGAGGTCCGCCATGGCCATGACGGCATAGCGGCCCTTGGTGGAAAGACGCATGTTCGACGTCCCGGCTAGCGTCTATGGGCGTGAGCCCTGTTCAGTTTTCTCGCGTTTCGGCGGCGGCCTGTGTTATGGCCCTCGCCTTCCCGCGGAACCGGCCCCGAATTCGTCGGCTCCAACGGCCTGCGACTTAGGAAGACCTAGCGCGGTAGTCAAGTATTCCAACCTCGCGGACGGGCGAGGCGAGCTGAAAGGGTGCTGATGCCAGAAATCGTCCTGACCGGCGCGGCCGGGCGTATCGAAGGCCGCTACTCCCAGGGCAAGACCGAGACGGCGCCCGTGGCGCTGATCCTGCATCCGCACCCCAAGGCCGGCGGGCAGATGAACAACCCGGTCACCGTTCAGCTCTTCCACCTGTTCATGAAGCGCGGCTTCTCGGTCCTGCGGTTCAACTTCCGCGGCGTGGGCCGCAGCCAGGGCGAATTCGATAGCGGAATCGGGGAGCTGGCGGACGCCGCCACGGCGCTGGACTGGCTGCAGTCGACCAACCCGGCCGCGTCGCAGTGCTGGGTCGCCGGCTACAGCTTCGGCGCCTGGATCGGCATGCAGCTCCTGATGCGCCGGCCGGAGACCGACGGCTTCATCTCCGTCTCGCCGCCGACCAACGCCTACGACTTCTCGTTCCTGGCGCCCTGCCCGGCCTCCGGCCTGATCCTGCACGGCGGCAACGACAGCGTGGTCCCGCCGATCGAGGTGGAGCGCGTGGTCTCCAAGCTGCGTACCCAGAAGGGCATCGTCATCGACTATGACGTGGTCGAGGGCGCCAGCCACTTCTGGATGGAAAACCTGCCGGACGTGGAAAGCCGCGTCGGCGCCTATCTCGACAAGCGCATCGCCGCCGACCCGATCTAGGTCGTGACCGGGCCGCAAGACGCCATCCTTGCGCGGCGCAGGCTGACCAACAAGTTCATCGCGGAGCGGCAGGCCCAGCGCCTGCGGCCCTTCTTTGCGGCCGACGCGCGGGTGATCCCCGGCGGCGGCGGGCTGATCCTGGGCGCGGACGCCATCGTCGCCGCCTTCGCCGAGCAGTTCCGCGAGCCCGGGTTCGTCGCCTATGTGCGCGCGCCGGAGACGGTGCAGGTCGACGCCGCCGGCGACTTGGCCGCCGAGACCGGACGCTGGACCGGCAATGGCCAGTCCGGGACCTATATGGCCGCCTGGCGAAAGGTCACCGGCCAGTGGGTGATCGAGAGCGAGCTGTTCGTGACGCTCGCCTGAATTCGGGGGCCGCCCCTACTCCGTCGTCCGCGTCCAGGTTTCGGCGCGGCAGAAGAACAGCACGCAGCCGGAGACCTTCAGCGCATTGGGCCCGGCGCTCGCCATCTTGGCCTTGAAGGTGCGGCCGGTCTGGGGCTCGTAGATCCGCCCACCGGTCCATCCGCCTTCGCCGTCGTGGCGGAACCCGTTGATGATCTGTAGCCCGATGATCGGCTGGCTGCGCCGGTCGGGATCGGGGTTGCGGATGTCCGTCAGGGTGCGGGCGTCCTCGCCGTTGGGGCCACGCCCCCAAAGCACCGTCCCGCAGGTCTGCGCCGGATCGGCGGCGCAGGGCGCGACGCGCACCTTGCCGTCCTTGGACGCGGTGAGCCACACGCCGAACACCGGATCGCTCGCGGCCAGGGCCGGCGTGGCGACGACCGACGCCGCCAGCGCGGCGAACAACAGGCTGCGGATCATGAGCGTCCTCCGATCAGGGCGGCGCGTTCGGTCTCGCTCAGCGCCCGCCATTTGCCTTCCGGCAGGTCCCCCAGTCTGAGCGATCCGATGCGGATGCGCACCAGGTCCATGACGTGCAGGCCCACCAGCTCGCACATCCGCCGGATCTGGCGGTTGCGGCCCTCCTTCAGGATGAAGCGCAACTCCTGGCCCTGGACGACGCTGACCTTGGCGGGCTTCAGCTGGCGGCCGTCCATGGTCAGGCCGTGGCAGAGCCGGCCGATCTTCTCCGGCGTGATCTTGCCGGTGACGGTGACCAGATATTCCTTCTCCAGGTCGGACTGCGGCCCGATGATCGCCTTGGCGAGCACCCCGTCCTCGGACAGCAGCAGCAGGCCGCGGCTGTCCATGTCGAGCCGGCCGAGCGGCGCGAGGCGCGTGTCACGATCTGGAATGGAGGGGCTGTCGCCCTCCAACGCGGCGCGGGTCAAAAGCCGCACGGCCGGAACCTGACCCTGCTCCGGCTGCGCCGAGACGATGCCCATGGGTTTGTGCAGCACGACGCTGAGCGGCGGGGCGTCGCCGTCGGCCAGCGTCAGGGTCTGACCGGGCAGGATCTTGCGGCCGGTGTCCTTCACCACCTCGCCGTCGATGGAGACCAGGCCTCGTTCGATGAAACCCTCGGCCTCGCGGCGCGAGCAGACGCCGCTCTGGCCCAGCCACTTGTTGACCCGCTGCGGCTCGGCCTCGTCGTAGCGGCGTGTCCAGGCCATCAGGCGTCAGCCTTCGGAGGATAGCTGTGGACGCGGCCGGCCGGATCCTCGACCGTCCCCTCGTCCAGATAGTCGGGTCCGACCGGAACCTTCCCGGCGCCGCCGGGGATGTCCAGGATGTAGGTCGGCTGGCAGAGGCCGCTCACCGCACCGCGCATGGCCCGCAGGATCGCCTGGCCGTCGGCGATCGAGGTGCGCAGGTGGCCGGTGCCGGGCGCCAGGTCGGCATGGTGCAGGTAGTAGGGCTTGATCCGCGTTTCGACCATCGCCCGCATCAGGGCGGTCAACGTCTCCGGGTCGTCGTTCACGCCCCGCAGCAGCACCGTCTGTCCCAGCATCGGGATCCCGGCGTCCACGATCTTCGCACAGGCGGCGCGCGCGGCCGGCGTCAGCTCGCGGGCGTGGTTGGCGTGCAGGGCGACGTAGCTCGTTTTTCCAGGAGCCTTCAGCGCCGCGACCAGCTCGTCCGTCACCATCTCCGGCGCGACGGCGGGCACGCGGGTGTGGAACCGCACGATCTTCACGTGCGGGATCGCCGACAGCCGTTCCATGGCCTCGCGCAGGCGGCGCGGCGACAGGATCAGCGGGTCGCCCCCGGTGACGATCACCTCCCAGATGTCCGGCCGCGCGGCGACGTAGGCCATGGCCGCGTCCAGCTGGGCCGGAGACAGCGGCCGCAGCCCGTCAGGCCCCACCATCTCGCGGCGGAAGCAGAAGCGGCAGTAGACGGCGCAGGCGTGGTTCAGCTTCAGCAGGCAGCGGTCGGGATAGCGATGGACCATGCCCTCGACCGGCGAATGGGTGAAGTCGCCGATCGGGTCGCCGGATTCCTGCGGCAGCAGATCGAGCTCGGCTTCGGCGGGGACGAACTGGCGTGCGATGGGATCGGCCGGATCGGCGGCGTCGATCAGCTCCGCCAGGCCCGGCGTGATCGCCACCGCATACTGCGCCGCCACCCGTTCCAGCGCCGGCAGGCGCTCGGGCGCGACCAATCCGGCCTCAGCCAGCTCACCGACGGTCCGAAGCGTCTTGCTGCTCATCGCGCGGGCTTATGGGCTGCGCGGCCCGTCAGGTCAAAGCCGTGGGGTTCAGGCCTCCGCCACCGGCGCCCAGAGCACCTGCTCGATGTGGCTCGCGCCGGTCGCCAGCATCACCAGCCGGTCGAGGCCCAGGGCGCCGCCGGACGCTTCCGGCATCCGCGCCAGGGCGGCCAGGAACTCCTCGTCGATCGGGTAGCGCTCGCTGTAGACGCGGGCCTTCTCGGCCATCTCGGCCTCGAAGCGGCGGCGCTGTTCGGCCGGGTCGGTGAGTTCGCCGAAGCAATTGGCCAGCTCGACCCCGCAGGCATAGAGCTCGAACCGCTCGGCCACCCGCGGATCAGCCGCCTTGGGGCGCGCCAAGGCGGCCTCGCTGACGGGGTATTCGCAAAGGACCGTCGCGCGCCCGTCGGCGAGGTTCGGTTCGACCTTTTCCACCAGCACCCGGCTGAAGACATCGGCCCAGGTGTCGTCGGCGGCGACCCGCACGCCTGCGCTCCGCGCCGCCGCGGCCAGCGCGCCACGGTCGGTCTCGCCGCCGGCCGACACGGTCGCCAGCAGGTCGATCCCGACGAACCGCTCGAACGCCTCGGCCAGGGTCACCCGTTCCGGCGCGGCGAACGGATCGACCGTGCGCCCGCGGAACGTCAGCGCCTTGGCCCCCGCCGTCTCCGCCGCCAGCGCCAGCAGCACCGCGCAGTCGGCCATGACCGCCTCATAGGGTTCCTCGGCGCGATACCATTCCAGCAGGGTGAACTCCGGATGGTGCAGCGGCCCGCGTTCCCGGTTGCGCCAGACCCGGGCGATTTCGAAGATCCTGGTCTCGCCCGCCGCCAGCAGCTTCTTGGCCGCGAATTCCGGCGAGGTGCGCAGATAGAGCGGCGCGCGGTCCCCCGCGATCCCCACCGCCTCGGTGGCGAAGGCGTGCAGATGGGCCTCGTTGCCGGGGGAGATCTGGAGGGCC
>JAFEDM010000152.1 GCA_018241625.1 Pseudomonadota bacterium
AGCAGTATTTCGCCCAGTCGGAGCAGACGCCGACCCGCGTGCGGCTGGCCGTCGCCCAGGCCAAGCCCCAGGACGGCGGCGCCTGGCGCGCGGGCGGCATGCTGGTGCAGTACATCGCCGGCGACGACGCCCGCGGTTCGACGGACGAAGCCTGGGTGCGCACCCAGGCCTTCTTCGAGACGGTGGGCGAGGACGAGCTGACCGACCCGGAGCTGTCATCCCAGACCCTGCTCTGGCGGCTGTTCCACGAGGACGGCGTGCGCGTGTTCGGCTCGACGCCGCTGTTCGCCTTCTGCCGCTGCAACCAGGACCGGATCGAGACGGTGCTGAAGTCGTTCGACGCGGCCGAACGGGCGGACATGGTCGAGCCCGACGGCAAGATCCGCGTCACCTGCGAATACTGCTCGAAGACCTATGCGGTCGATGCGGGCGCCGTCGAGACCGCGCCCGCCGCCTAGAGCGCGCGCAGCAGGTAGTAGCCGCCGGCCAGGGGCCGCCCCGCCTCGCGCCGCAGAACGCCGCCCATGCGCTGGACGATGGCGAACCGTCCGTCGGCCAGGGTTTCCACATAGGCCGCGCTATGGGCGAACCGGCCGTTGCCGTGCAGCACATAGCTGCCGCCCTCGGCGTCCTCGGTGGAGAAGGCGAACCAGCCGCCGGGCGCAAGGGCCTCGGCCGCCGCGGCGAACACCGGCTCCAGCGCGCCCAGATAGGGGAAGGTGTCGAAGGCGACGATCAGGTCCGGCCGGCGCTCCGGCGCCGCCAGGGCCTCGATCAAGTCGGCGCGGTCCAGCCCGTCGTAGAGGCTTCGCGCGCGCGCCTTCTCCAGCATGCCCGGCGAGAGGTCGAGGCCCACGAGGCGCTTGGCATAGGGGCGCAGGACCGGCGCGCAGAGGCCGGTGCCGCAGCCCAGGTCGAGCACCTCCAGCGTCGCCGCCGGCGGGCCGAGCGGCGCCAGCAAGGCCGCCAGCTTCTCCGGGCCGTCGTAGCCCAGGCGCTGCACCAGGTGCTCGTCGAACCGGTGCGCCAGATCGTCGAAGTTGCGGGCGACGAGTTCGGCGGGCTGCCGGGCGACGGGGCGGTCGAGCAGAGCGTCGCACAGGTGGCGCGCCTCCACGTCGTCGGGCCGCCGCGCCAGCCAGAGCTCCGCGATCCGGCCGGCCGCGCGGCGTTCCCCCCGCGCGTCGAGCAACAGGACGGCCGACTTCAGCATGTCGTCCGCCACGGCGGCGGCGGTCCCGGCCAGGCGCATCTCGCCCCCGGCCTCAGGCGGCGCCAGGGCCGCCAGGATCAGGGCGCTCAGCCCGCGGGCCTGGGCGATCGGCGCCGAGGCGGGGTCCAGGCGGCCGGCGGCCTCCAAGGCTTCGGCGGCGGCCTCGAAGCAGCCGCCCCGGATCAGGGCGGCGCCGCGGCTAGCGCACAGGCCGGCGCTCTCGCCTTCCAGTTCGATGGCCCGGCCGAAGGCCTCGGCCGCAGCGATGAAGTCGTCCTGGCCGGTGCGGACCATGGCCAGCACCTGCCAGGCGGCGGCGCTGTCGCCGTCCAGGGTGAGGGCGGCGCGGCAGGCGGCCTCCGCCTCGTCATAGCGGGCAAGGCGGCTGAGCGCGCTGGCCAGGCTTTCCCAGGTCTGTAGCTGGCGCGGATTGATCTCCAGGGACCGGCGCAGGGCATTGGCCGCCTCGCCATCGCGTCCTAGCGCGATCAGGGCCAGGGCGTGATGGTTCCATGAGACCGCGCGCCCGGGCGCGCCGCCGACCAGGGCGGTGAAGATGCGCGAGGCCTGGACATAGTCGCCGGCCTGGAAACGGGTCAGGCCGTGGCGCGTGAGGTCGGTGACCTCGGCGGTCTCCGGCGGTTCAGGGCGCACCGGCGCCGCGATGGTCGCGGCCAGGGCATGGACGGGCGGCGCCTGCCGCCGGCGCACCGATGAATGCACGCTCAACTCCTCAACAGCCGAGCGTATCGCCGGGCCCCGCATAGAAGTTCGCGTTGGGTAAGGACATGGTTACCAGCGCGGAAACTTTTCCGCCCGGATCGCAACCGTCGCGCCTCAGGTCGACTTCGCGGCCTTCAGCGTGCTCTGCATCCGCTTGCCGCTCTTGATCGCGTCGCAGACCGCGTCGAGCGTGTCGTTTTCCGACGCCACCGGCGCCTGGAACAGCCGCCGGTCGCCCTTGCGGCTGACGATCACCGGGCCCTTGAGGTTGTTGTAGGCGTAGGCGGTGCTGGAGAGCACGGCGAACTGGCGGTGCGCGCAGTCCACCGCCCAGTGCGCCAGGCCCGAGCGTGCGGTGCCCGACTGCAGCATGATCGGCTCGAACAGCTCGTGGCGGATGTCGGTCTCGACCAGACCGTCGGACTTCAGCGCCACGCCCTCGGGCGTCGCCAGCCGCACGCCTTCGACGTCATAGTTCACCAGCACCCAGCCTTCCGCCTTCACATAGCGGCCGATCCAGTCGGCCACCGACTTGTCGTCGAGCATGGCCGGCGGCACCGGGTCGGCGGAAGCCTTCGGCGCGGGCTTGGTGGCGGCGAACGCGCCCGCCGCGGCGAACGCGACGGCCAGGCTGAGCAGCAGGGGCTTGGCGGGTCTCATCGGTCCCATCCTCGCACAACGCGCGGCGGCGGCGAAGGCCCCACCCAAAAGCAGGTGCGGCCGCGACGCAGTCCTTGCGCGGGTCGAAGTCGGCTCTAGGCCGCGTCCAGCGCCCGGCTGACGTCGCGGCTCAGGTCGTTCGCGCCTTCCAGGCCGACGCTCATCCGCACCCAGCCTTCGGTCAGGCCGATCTCCAGCCGCTCGGCCTCGGGCATGGAGCGGTGGGTGGTGGTGCAGGGGTGTGTGGCCATCGACTTGGCGTCGCCCAGGTTGTTAGAGATGTCGACGATCTCCAGGGCGTTCAGGAAGCGGAACGCCCCCTCGCGGCTGCCCAGGTCGAAGGCCACGACATTGCCGCCGCCGGTCATCTGGTTGGC
>JAFEDM010000153.1 GCA_018241625.1 Pseudomonadota bacterium
AGATCAAGAACAAGGCCTTCACCCAGGGCATGACCGACATCGGAAAGCAGCAGCTCGTCGCCCAGGCGACCCGCAAGGCCGGCGCGGTCGGCGGCCTGATCTCCGACCAGCTGCTGACCGCCCTGGAAGGCCCGATCTTCGACATGGTCACCAGCGGCTACTCCCAGGGGCTGGAGTTCGCCGCCGACGGCCACATCGTCGGCGTGTTCGACACCATCGGCTACGACAAGGGCCACGCCACCGACTTCTACAACACCCTGCTGAAGCTGTTCCCGCCCACCACCAAGGCCACGACCTCGCTCTACGCGACCCACCCGGGGACAAAGGATCGCATCAAGCGGCTGGTCGACGCGATCAAGAAGGACAAGACCCCGCTGGGAACCAACGTCGGCCACCCCGGCTGGGACCAGCTCAAGGCCTCGTTCCCGACCCGGACGCACTTCCGGCTGACGAACGCCTGAGTTCGGAAAAACGGCCCGGTGGCGAATGGGCCGCGGCTGGGCGAAGCCGGATGGCGGTGACGGAGGGATTCGAACCCTCGATACCCTTTCAGGTATGACGATTTAGCAAACCGTTGCCTTCAGCCACTCGGCCACGTCACCATTTGAAAACGCTAGGATTTTCACCCGACGAATCCGGCCAGCGGCGAGCCTTGAATGGCGGGCTCGCGCCGGGATCGCGGTTTCTAGCCGAGGACGGCGGTTCTGCCTAGACGCCGAGTTGCGGTTGGCGGCGCCGACGCAGCGCGGCGCCCGTCAGGCCGAAGCCCATGATCAGCAGCGCCCAGGTGCTGGGCTCGGGCGCGCTGGGCGTCAGCAGGTTCGTCGTGCCGCCGATATAGCCTTCCTTGAGCACGCCGTTCACGGTGTGCTGGACGCCGACGGACAGCAGCAGAGGGATGCCGTTATAGGTGGTGGAGCCCAGGCTGACCGCGCCACCCGCGGCGATGCGGAACTGCAGGTCCTGCGAGGCCGGTCCGCCGCCCGTCCAGACGACGTCATAGCCGAAGTTGCCGAAGGGCGGCTCGGAGATGGTCTGGACCGTATGCGGGCTCTGGGCCGCGAAATGGCTGGTGAGCACGGTGTCGGTCAGGGTCGGACTGCCGATCACGTCGAACGCCGCGGCGTTCAGGGTCCCGTCGGTCGCGAAGGTCACCCCGTCGGCGAGATGGATGTCGATCTCGGTGTAGCCGGCGTTGCCGCTGTTGACGGTGGCCTCGCCGTAGAGGTCGAGACCGCAACCGCCGCTGCATCCGTCGACGTCGAGGTAGAGCGTCTGGGACGCCTGGCTCTCGCCGGCGCAGGCCAGGGCCGCCGCCGCAATCGCGGCCGCCGCCAGTCGCTTCGCACTATCCTTGTTCAAACGCGCCCCCAACTACGCCCTTAGCGATATCTATCGGGCGTGATACTGCCTTGATTCGCGAAGACTTTCCGGCGACTTGCGGTTGCAGGCGCCGGTCAGCCGTGGGCCAGCCACTCGCGGGCCTGACGCTGGGCCTCGGCGATCTCGTCGGAGGCCATCTCTTCCGAGAGCTCCTTGCGATAGATCTTGGCCTCGACCGAACCGCGCATCGCGGCCAGGTTGAACAGCATGTGGGCCGAAACATAGTCGAGCGGCGCCCCGCCCTGCCCCGTCGAATAGAGCAGGCCCAGGCGGAAAAGTTCGTCGCCGGAGGCTTCCGCGCTCGGCAGCGGGAGCCCGACCTCGGCGACTTGCAGTTGTGCAAGCATGACCTTTGTCCCTGTCTTGGCCGTTGCGACCCCGTTCTGGAGGCGCCTCACCCGGCCGTGTCAGGACGTATGGAAACAGCGGCGCGCTGAACACATGGTTAAGGCCCCTGTTGTCTGACCTTCATCTCGCCAGGGGCGCTAAAAGGTCGCAGATCCCGTTCGCTGGCCGTCGCGCGCGCAACGGCGGCGCGCCTGAAGGGAACCTCCGCGCGCGCGAGGCCTTGCCAAGGGTTCCCTGAACCTGTTCAGCCTGAGTTCAGGCGTGCGTGACATTGTAAGGCCGTCAAGGTCGGCAAGCTCGACCATAGACCTGATTTTGAGGATGATACCGGGCCCATGCGCCGCCTGATCTGCCTGTTGGCCGCCGTTGCGGCCGTCGCCAGTCCGCTGGCGACGGCGGGCGTCGCCCTGGCCGACGATCATCGCGGCGGCGGACGTCATGAACAGGGCGGCGGCGGCCGTCAGGGCCTGGGCCGGATCTTCGGCGGCGGCGGCGGGCGCGAGTTCGCCCGCCCACAGGAATATCGGCCGCAGGAATATCGCCAGCCGGACTCGCGGCGCGAATACCGGCCGCAGCCCGAATACCGCCAGCCGGAGTACCGGCAACCCGAACCCCGGGGCCAGGAGTACCGGCCGGAGGCCTATCGCGGCGACGCGGCCGACCCGCGCTACGGCTACCGCGGCGGCGGCCAGGCCTATCCGGCCCCGGCTTACGGTGGTCAGCGCGACCCGCGCTACGACCCGCGGGTCTATGCCCCGCCGCCGGGCGCCTACAGCAGCGCCCCGAGGCGCGGCGGCTACATGGGCGAAGGCGCGCCGGTGGTGGGCGACTACGCCGCCAAGCGCCTGCGCGCGCCGCCGCCCGGCTACGACTGGATGCAGACGCCGCGTGGCTACGCCCTGGTGTCGCGCTCGACGCACCAGGTGTTCGACGTGGTGCCGTACTAGGGTCTAGGCGCCCAGCTTGGTCTTCAGCAGCTGGTTGATGACGCCGGGGTTGGCCTTGCCGCCCGTGGCCTTCATCACCTGGCCCACGAACCAGCCGATGGCCTGGGGCTTTTCCTTCACCTGCGCCGCCTGGCCCGGGTTGTCGGCGATGAGCTGGTCGATGATCGCCTCGAGCGCGCCGGTGTCCGAAACCTGCTTCAGCCCCTGCTTCTCGACGATCTCGGAGGCGCGGCCCTCGCCGTTCCACATCCGCTCGAACACGTCCTTGGCGATCTTGGAGGAGATGACGTTCTCCTCGATCAGCTGGACCAGCTCGGCGATGGCGTCGGGGAAGATCGGGCTGTTCTCGATCTCGATCCCGCCGGCGGTCAGCCGAGCGGCCAGGTCGTTGGTCACCCAGTTGGCCACCAGCTTGGCGTCGCGCCCCTTCGCGGCGGCCTCGTAGTAGTCGGCGCGCGGCTGTTCGCTGATCAGCACCTGGGCGTCATAGGCGCCGAGGCCGTACTGCGACTGGAAGCGCGCCTTCTTGGCGTCGGGCAGCTCCGGCAGGCTGGCCTCGATGCGCTTCACCCAGGCGGGGTCCAGCTCCAGCGGCAGCAGGTCGGGATCGGGGAAGTAGCGATAGTCGTGCGCATCTTCCTTGGAGCGCATCGAGCGGGTCTCGCCCTTGTTCGGGTCGAACAGGCGGGTCTCCTGGTCGATCTTGCCGCCGTCCTCCAGGATCTCGATCTGGCGGCGCGCCTCGTATTCGATGGCCTGCTGGATGTAGCGGTAGGAGTTGACGTTCTTGATCTCGCAGCGCGTGCCGAGGTGGCCGAAGTCCCCGGTCTCGCGGAACTTCTCGTAGTCGCCGGGCCGGCAGACCGAGACGTTGACGTCGGCGCGCAGGTTGCCCTTCTCCATGTCGCCGTCACAGGTGCCCAGGTAGACCAGGATGGTGCGCAGCTTCTTCACATAGGCGGCCGCCTCCTCGGAGGTGCGCATGTCCGGCATCGACACGATCTCCATCAGCGCCGTGCCGGCCGGGTTGAGGTCGATGTAGGTGGCGTTCGTGTCCTGATC
>JAFEDM010000154.1 GCA_018241625.1 Pseudomonadota bacterium
CCGCCTGCGCGCCAAGCGGTTGGTGCGGCTCGGCAAGCTCACCCTGCGCGAGACCGTCGATGAGAACCCGGACCCGGCGCTGATCGCCGCCGCTCTGGCCGACCGCGTCCGCGCGGAAGGTGTCGGGGTCCTGCCCTGGGGCGAGGCGGCCCAGAGCCTGCGCCAGCGCGCCGCCTTCCTGCACGCCCGCGATCCGGCTTGGCCCGACCTCTCCGACGCCGCCTTGCTGGACCGCCTCGACGACTGGCTGACGCCGATCCTGCCGGGCGTCCGGTCGCTCGCCGCGCTCAAGCCCGACGTCCTCGATGGCGCGCTGCGCAGCCTGATCCCCTGGGACCAGCAACGCCGCCTGGACGCCGAGGCGCCCGCGCGCTGGACCGCGCCCACCGGCAACAGCTTCGCCGTCGACTATGCCGCCGAAGCCGGCCCGCGCGTCGATGTGCGGGTGCAGGAGGTCTACGGCCTCGGCGAACACCCGACGGTGGCCGGCGCGCCGCTGACCCTCTCGCTGCTGTCGCCGGCCCACCGCCCGGTTCAGACCACCAAGGACCTGCCGGGCTTCTGGAAGGGCTCCTGGAAGGACGTGCGCACCGACATGAAGGGCCGCTATCCCCGGCACGTCTGGCCGGAAGACCCGGCGAGCGCGGCGCCCACGACGCGCGCCAAGCCCCGCGGGACCTGAGCCGGCCGCGCTGGCGCGCCGCTCAGGTGATGATCCGCGCCAACTGCAGGCCGGTGCCGGTGATCGCAAAGGTCAGCACCAGCAGGTTCACCCAGCGCCGGCGCACGAACATCGCCACGACCCAGAGCGTGAACGGCAGGGCCTTCACGCTCAAATCTGTCCGCCACTCCGCCGGGCTGGTGATGAAATTGTAGAGCGCGAAGATGCCCAGGCTGGCCGCCAGCGAGCCGAAGCTGAAGCGCCGGCTCTCGTCGTAGTAGGTCAGGAGATCGATCTTCGGGTCGTCGCAGGGCTCCGGTTCCGGCAGGCTGAACCCGGCGGCGAAATAGAGCGTCAGCATGCGAAGGACGTTCAGCAGCTCCAGCGCGTCGCTGAGCGCGGTCTTGTTGTGCGAGAACTGGTTCATCCAGACCGAGACGATCATCATCAGGACGACGATCGCGAGCATCACCGGCTCCGGCGCCCAGGTCACCTCGCGCCCCCGCAGCAGCAGCTTGCGGATCGCGTTGGCCATATGGGTCAGCGCCAGGCCCAGGATCACCGAGGTGAGGCCGAAACTCAGTTCGAAACTATTCACGCGGGCCCCCCGACCAGCTTGACTATGAGGGCATGGAGCGGCGTTTCGACAAGCCTGGCAAGTGATCGACGCGCGGCGGGCGTGATGCTTAAACGGCGGCCATGACCGAGCTGCCACCCGACCGCATCGAAGGCCCCGCCGCCTGGCTGGCCGCCGACATGGCCGACGGCGCGTGGCTGCACCTGTTGTCGCCCGGCGAGGCGGCGGAGATCGAGGCCGCCGCGCGCCGGCTGGCCGCCCGCGACACCGACCTGACGCAGGTCCGCGCCGCCGACTTCCCGTTGCCGACCTATGGTCCGCGGTTGGCGGCGATCCATCGCGACGAGGTGATGGCGGGGCGCGGCTTCGCGGTCATCCGCGGTCTCGACCCGGCGCGGCTCAGCCGCCGCGAGAACGCCGCCGCCTTCCTCGGGCTTGGCTCACACCTGGGCGCCCTGCGTCCGCAGAACGCCGCCGGCCATATCCTGGGCCATGTGAAGGACCTCGGCCGCTCGCCCGACGATCCGACGGCGCGCATCTACCAGACCCACGAGCGCCAGACCTACCACACCGACAGCGCCGACGTGGTCGGGCTCTACTGCCTGAAGCCCGCCAAGGCCGGCGGCCGCTCCAGCCTGGTGAGTTCCGTCAGCCTCTACAACGCCATGCGCGAGCGCGCGCCGGAGCTGGCCGCCGTCCTGCTCAAACCCATCGAAACCGACCGGCGAGGCGAGGTGGGCCCAGGCGAGGGTCCCTGGTTCAACATTCCGGTCTTCAGCTGGTTCGCGGGCCATTTCGCCGGCAAGTACCAGCGACAGTATATCGAAAGCGCGCGCCGCTTTCCGGAGGTCGCGCCCCTGACCGCGACCCAGCGCGCGGCGCTCGACCTGCTGGACGCCCTGGCCGAGGACCCGGCCTTCCACATCCAGATCGATTTCCAGCCGGGCGACATCCAGCTGGTGAACAACCACGTCCTGTTCCACGACCGCACGGCCTTCGAGGACTGGCCGGAGCCGGAGCGGCGACGCCATCTGCTGCGCCTGTGGCTGGCGCCGCCGGACGCCCAGCCCCTGCCGCCGGTGTTCGCCGAGCGGTTCGGCTCGGTCACGCCCGGCGATCGCGGCGGCGTGACCGTGCCGCCGGATCGCTGGATCGCGCCCCTGGAGGCCTAGGCGGCGACGGGCTCGGCCGGCGCGGCCAGCCGGTTGTCGTTGGGATGCTGGGCGCGGAAGCCGACGGCGATCCGGTTCCAGGCGTTGATCGTCGCGATCAGCGTCGTCAGGTGGACAATCTGCTCCTCGCTGAAGTGCGCCTTCAGGGCGTCGAAGTCCTCGTCCGGCGCGCCGGTCTCGGCCACCCGCGTCAGGGCCTCGGTCCAGGCGAGCGCCGCGCGCTCCCGCGCGGTGTACATCTTCGACTCCCGCCAGGCGTCCAGCAGGAAGATGCGCTCCGGCCGCTCCCCGTGCTTCAGGGTGTCGGCGGTGTGCATGTGCAGGCAGTTGGCGCAGCCGTTGATCTGCGAGGCGCGGATCTTCACCAGCTCGGTGAGCAGCTCATCCAGCCCGACCTTCTCCAGGTCGGTTGCGACCTTGGTCAGGGGCTCGATGGCGGCCGGGGCGGCGGCGTAGAAGTTCAGGCGTTGGGTCATAGGTGGGGCTCCGGTTTCTCTTCGCCCCCAAAGACGCGCCCGCCCGGCCTGCTGTGACATGCCGGGCGGGTTTTTCCGTTCGATCAGGCCGGCTGCTTCGTGGTCCGCAGATAGGGCTTTAGGGTGACGTAGCCGGGGAACTTCTCCTTGGCCTCGTCGTCGCTGACCGCGCCGGTGATGATCACATCCTCGCCCTGGTTCCAGTCGGCCGGCGTCGCCACCTTGTGCTTGGCGGTGAGCTGCATGGAGTCGATCACCCGCAGGATCTCGTTGAAGTTCCGACCCGTGGTCATCGGATAGACCAGGATCAGCTTGATCTGCTTGTCCGGCCCGATGATGAAGACGTTGCGCACCGTGGCGTTGTTGGCCGGCGTGCGGCCGTCCGACGAACCCTGGGTGTCCGCCGGCAGCATGCCGTAGAGCTTGGAGACCGACAGGTCGGTGTCGGCGATCATCGGGAAGTTGGGCGCCGTCCCTTGCGTCTCCTCGATGTCCTTCGCCCACTTGGAATGCTGGTCGGCCGGATCGACCGAAAGGCCCAGCACCTTCACGCCGCGCTTGTCGAATTCGGGCTTCAGGCGCGCCACGGCCCCCAGCTCGGTGGTGCACACCGGGGTGAAATCCTTGGGATGGGAGAAGAACACCACCCAGTGGCCGTCGATCCAGTCGTGGAAGTGCAGCTTCCCTTCGGTGGAATCCTGGATGAAGTCCGGGGCGATGTCGTTCAGCTTCAGGGTCATGGGGCGCGCTCTCGTCTTGGAAGGGCGCGACCATCGATCCGGGCCGACAGGGCGGCAAGTGAAGAATTTTGGGCGGCCGATGAGGTCGGCTGCAACCTAGTCGATGCCCCTGAAAGGCTCGCGCCACGCGTCCAGCGCCCAGAGCTGGCCGTGCCAGCGGGTGATGTTCGGGAATTCGTCCACCGGCAGGCCCGCGCCCGCGGCGAAGGGCAGGGCGGTGGCCAGCCGGAAGTCGGCGTAGGAGAGCGTTTCGCCCAGCGCCCAGTCCCGATCGGCAAGATGGTCGTCGAGCGTCCTGGCGTGGCGTCGCCAGTCGGAAAGCGCCTCGGCCAGCATGGCCTCGTCCGCCGGCTCGTCGGAGAAGGTC
>JAFEDM010000155.1 GCA_018241625.1 Pseudomonadota bacterium
GCGCGGCAGGTCGCGCGGATAGCGGGCCAGGTCCTCGTTCGGTCCGAACTGGGTGGGGTTGACGAAGATGCTGGCCGCGACCGCCGGGTTCTCGGACCGGGCCCGCTCGACCAGGCTCATGTGGCCGGCGTGCAGGAACCCCATGGTCGGGACAAGACCCAGGTCGCCGACCGCGGCGCGGGCGTCCCGGAATTCAGCGATGGTCTTCAGGATTTTCATCGACCTGGCGGGAAATCTTCAGGCCAGCGCCTTGGCCAATTCGTCGGCGTCCATCTTGGAGCTCTGGGCCGCCGTCGGGAACAGGCCTTCGTCCACATCCTCGGCGTAGGCGCGGATCGCCGCCTCCATGGCCGCGCCGATCTCGGCATAGCGCTTGGCGTGGCGCGGGGAAGTCTCGAACAGGCCCAGCAGGTCGTGCCAGACCTGCACCTGGCCGTCGCAACCGGCGCCCGCGCCGATGCCGATGGTGGGGATGCGCAGGCGCTTGGTGACCTCGGCGGCGAGTTCGGCCGGAACCAGCTCCAGCACCAGCGCGAAGGCGCCGGCGGCCTCCAGCGCCAGGGCGTCCTCGATCAGCCGCTTGGCGCACTCGGCCTGCTTGGCCTGCACCCGCAGGCCCAGGGTGTGTTGCGACTGGGGCGTGAAGCCCAGGTGCGCCATGACCGGCACGCCGTGCTCGACCAGATGGCGCACGGTCTCGACGACGTGGCGGCCGCCTTCCAGCTTCACCGCCTGGACCTGGGCCTCCTGCATCAGCCGGCGCGCGGCGGCGACGGCGGAGGCGGTGTCGGCATAGGTCAGGAACGGCAGGTCGGCGATCACCAGCGCCTTTTCCGAGCCGCGCACCACGGCGGCGGCGTGGCGGACCATGTCGTCCAGGCTGACGGGCAGGGTGGTCTCGTGCCCCTGCATCACCATGCCCAGGCTGTCGCCCACCAGCAGCAGGGGCACGCCGGCGCGGTCGGCGATGCGCGCCGCGGCGTAGTCATAGGCGGTCAGCATCGGAATGCGCCGGCCGGCCGCCTTCATCTTGCGCAGGTCGAGGAGGGTGGTCCGCATAGCTCGCTCCAACTGGCGTTGGTCTTCGAAACGCCCCCATGCCCACCAAAAGGATTGGCGTTCGCCTCATATAGGCGTGAGGTCAGTCCTTCGCGCGTTCCTGATAGGAACCGTCTTCCGTCAGGATCACGATCCGCGTGCCGGTCGCGATATAGGGCGGCACCATGGTGCGCAGGCCGTTCGACAGGATCGCCGGCTTGTAGGACGAGGACGCCGTCTGGTTCTTCACCGCCGGCTCGGTCTCGACCACCTCGAAGGTGGCCAGGCGCGGCAGCTCGATGGCGATCGGCAGGCCTTCGTGGGTGGACAGGGTCACCGTGACGCCGTCCGTCAGGTAGGGAGCCGCGTCGCCGATCACGTCGGCCGAGGCGGTCACCTGCTCGTAGTTGTCCGGGTTCATGAAGTGGAACCCTTCGCCGTCCTGGTAGAGGAAGGTGTAGTTGCGGTCGTCGACGATGGCGCGCTCCACCTGCTCGGTCGTGCGGTAGCGCTCGGAGATCTTCACCCCGTCGCTGATGCGCCGCATGTTGAGCTGGGTGACCGGCGTGCCCTTGCCGGGGTGGATGTTCTCGGCGCTGAGCACCACGTAGAGCTTGCCCTCGAGGTCGACGACGGAGCCCTTGCGGAGCGAGCTGGCGATGACTTTCAAAGCGATATTCCTTGATGCACGGCGGCGGCGATCTGGCGTCGCGCGATTCCGCTGATGAATTTCTCGACGCGCCCCTATAGCGATTGGCGCTGAAATCTCCAGTCCCCCGATAGCCGCAGCCTTCCGGATACGTCTTGTCTGAGCCGACTTCGTCACCGTGGTGGGACCGCGAGCGCCACGCGGACCGCAGGCCCTTCCTGATCGGCCGCAACCGGATCACGGCGGCGGTGCGCGCCTGGTTCGCCGACCGGGATTTCGTGGAGGTGGAGACGCCGGCCCTGCAGGTCTCGCCGGGCAACGAGGCGCACCTGCACGCC
>JAFEDM010000156.1 GCA_018241625.1 Pseudomonadota bacterium
CAACATCTACAACCTGACGAACACGCGCCAGCCGTACCGGGTCTCCTCGGTCAGCAACGCGACCCCGATCGTCATCAACGGCAACAACGTCGCGGCGAAGACCTACTTCTACGCCTACGACGCGCCGCGGACCCTGTCGGTCACCCTGCACGCGCAGTTCTGATCGAAGGGCTTCGGCTCGAAGCTATGGAAGGGCGGCCCGGCGACGGGCCGCCCTTTTCATTTGGGGGAAGGACTTGACGCACAGTCCCCGGCGGACCATCTGCGCCCGTCCTCCCAAGTGTCACTTTCCCTGCGTTTTCCGCGCGTAGCGTCCTTCCGAAGGATACGATGAACTTCACCGTCCCCGCTGAATGGGCGCCGCACCGGGCGATGTGGCTGGGTTTCCCCAGCCATGCGGAGCTGTGGGAAGAGGACCTGGCGCCGGCCCAGGCGGAGGTGGCGGCCCTGGCCCGCGCCCTGGCCGGACCCGGCGGCGAGCATGTGAAGCTGATGACCGGCTCGTCGGAAGGCGAGGCTGACGCCCGCGCCCTGCTGCACGGCGTGGACGGGATCGAGATCGTGCCCGGCGCCTTCGGCGACATCTGGCTGCGCGACACCGGCCCGATCTTCGCCAAGGACCCGGACGGCGCGCTGGTGGCGCTGGGGTTCCGTTTCAACGGCTGGGGCGGCAAGTACGAGCTGGAGCACGACGACACCGTCGCCGCCCAGATCTCCGAAGCGGCCGGCGTCCGTCTCGTGCCTCACGACTTCATCCTGGAAGGCGGCGCCGTCGACCACGATGGCGAAGGTTCGGTGCTGACCACCGGCCAGTGCCTGCTGAACCCCAACCGCAACCCCGGCTGGACCGACGCCAAGGCCCAGGCGGCGCTGGCCGACGCGCTGGGCGCGACCAAGGTGATGTGGCTGGGCGACGGGCTGCAGAACGACCACACCGACGGCCACGTCGACAACCTGGCCCGGTTCGTGGGGCCGGCGACGGTCGCCTGCCCGATGGGCTTCGGCCGCAACGACCCCAACACCAAGGCCTATGACGACGCGGCGCGCCGGCTGGGCGGGCTGACCGACGCGGCCGGACGCAAGCTGACCGTGGCCCGCATCCCGTCGCCCGGCTGGATCGACAACGCGGAAGGCAAGGCCGCGCCGGCCAGCCACATGAATTTCCTGATCGCCAACACCGCGGTGATCGTGCCGATCTACGCCGAGGAGCCGGGCCGCTTCGCCATCCAGGCGCTGGAGCATCTGTTCCCCGGCCGCCAGGTCATCGGCCTGCCGTCCTCCGCCGTCCTGACCGGCGGCGGCTCGTTCCACTGCATCACCCAGCAGGAGCCCGCCTGATGCCTAGGACGATCGCCGCCGCGGCCATCCAGGCGCCGTTCGGCCACGACATGGCCGCCAACATCGCCCGCGTCGCCGACCACATCCGCGAGGCCGCCGGCCGCGGCGCCCAGGTCATCCTGCCGCCGGAGCTGTTCCAGGGCCCCTACTTCTGCGTGGCCCAGGAGGAGCGCTGGTTCGCCGAGGCTTATCCCTGGCGCGAGCATCCGGCGGTGACCGCGCTCGCGCCGCTGGCCCAGGAGCTGGGCGTCGTCCTGCCGATCTCGATCTTCGAGCGCGAGGGGCCGCATTACTTCAACAGCCTGGTGATGGCCGACGCCGACGGCGCGCTGCTGGGGGTCTACAGGAAGAGCCATATCCCGGACGGCCCCGGCTATATGGAGAAGTACTATTTCCGGCCCGGCGACACCGGCTTCAAGGTCTGGGACACCCGGTTCGGCCGCGTGGGCGTCGGCATCTGCTGGGACCAGTGGTACCCGGAGTGCGCGCGGGCCATGGCTTTGATGGGCGCCGAGGTGCTGTTCTACCCCACCGCCATCGGCTCGGAGCCGCACGATCCCTCGCTCGACACCGCCGCGCCCTGGCGCAGGGCCATGCAGGGCCACGCCGTCTCCAACGTGATCCCGGTGGTCGGCGCCAACCGCATCGGCTTCGAGGCCTGGGACGGCTACCCGAACGGCGGCCAGCTGTTCTACGGCTCCAGCTTCATCGCCGATCACCGCGGCGACCTGGTCCAGGCCTTCGGGCGCGAGGACGAGGGCGCGCTGGTCGCCGAGTTCGATCTCGACTTCCTCAAGACCCATCGCGCCGCCTGGGGCTTCTTCCGCGACCGCCGTCCGGACCTCTACGGCGCGCTCACCCAGGGTCGGCCGGCGTGATCGAAACCGGCCGCCTTGTCCTGCGGCCGCCGACGGACCGTGACCGCGACGCCATTGCCGCGATCAACGGCGACCCGAGGGTCGGCGAATGGCTGGCCGGGCCCATGGACCGCGCCGGCAGCGACGCCTTCGTCGACCGCATGCTCGCCCATCAGGCCGAGCACGGCTTCAGCTTCTGGGCCGTCGAGGCGAAGGCGACCGGCGAGGTCGCAGGCCTGGCCGGCCTGGCGACCATGGGCGCCGACCTGCCGCCGGGTCCTTGCGTCGAGGTCGGCTGGCGATTCTCCCCGGCCAGCTGGGGGCACGGCTACGCCAGCGAGGCCGGCCGTGCCGCCCTCGACTGGGGCTTCGCCAACCGCGGCTGGCCCGAGATCATCGCCATCACCGCCACCATCAACCTGCGTTCCCAGGCGGTGATGCGCCGGATCGGCATGGCGCCGGATCCGGCCCGCGACTTCGAACATCCGAAGCTGGCGGCGGACCATCCGCTCCGCCGCCATGTGCTGTTCTCGGCGACGCGGCCCTAGCTGCGCAGCACCGTCAGGCCGTTCTTGATCACGGTCGCCTCGCGCGCCTTCACCCTGGCCTCGAAGCTGATCTCCCGGCCGTCCTTCCAGAGGTCGACGGTGATGGTGTCGCCGGGGAAAACCGGCGCCGAGAAGCGCGCCTGGTGGCTCAGGATCTGGTCGGGGTCGTAGCCGGTGATCGCCTGCAGCACGGCGCGGCAGGTGATGCCGTAGGTGCACAGGCCATGCAGGATCGGCCGCGGGAAGCCGGAGCGCTTGGCGCTCTCCGGATCGGAATGCAGCGGGTTCCTGTCGCCGTTCAGGCGGTAGAGCAGAGCCTGGTCTTCTCGGGTCGAGATGTCGACCGACAGGTCGGGCTTGCGGGAGGGCGTCGCATGCGGCTCGGGCTGGCCTTCCGAGGGGCCGCCGAACCCGCCGTCGGCGCGGCAGAAGCTGGAGCCGGTGAGGGTGGCGACCAGCTCTCCCTTCTCGTCCTTCCAGGTGGTCTGGTTCAGCAGCACGGCGCCCTTGCCCTCGCCCTTGTCGAAGGCGCCGATGGTGCGGCTCTCGGTGGTGAAGGTGCCGCTGGACGGCAGCGGCCGGTGCAACTCCACCTTCTGCTCGCCGTGCACCAGCATCAGGTAGTTGGGCTGGCTGGGCCGATGGCCCGGCTTGGTCGGCAGCGGCTCGCCGCGCCCGGCGCCCGAGGCCAGCACCGTGGCCGCCGTCGGCACCACCTTCAGCCCCTTTTCGTAGACGAAGGCGAGCTCGGTCTCGTCCATCGGATCGTGGCCCAGGCCGATGCCGAGCGCATAGAGCATCACGTCCTTGTCGCCGTAGCTGAAGGTGCGCGGCTTGGTGCCCTGGTCGAGCACGTCCGGATAGAAAATCGGCATGGGCTATTTCCTCTGTCTATGGGGTCGGCAAATGGTCCGGCTCTGGCGGCCGCTGAACTATGGCGAAGATCAAAGCCCCAGGGCGGGAGCGGCGCAAGCGGCCCATTTGCGAGGGGCGGCCTGATCGGCTAGAGGAGGCGACCTCCCGCGACGGGACCCTTTCGCCCGCGCGGCTCCTCGACCTCGAAGGCTGTTCATGACGACCGTTCCCGCCAACGCCGGCATCACCGGCAACGTCCTCTTCTACGAGCAGCCCGAGCCGCTCTCGCCCGAGCTGCACGGCAAGATCGGCGTCAAGAACATGGAAGGCCCGTTCGGCTTCGCGAAGGTTGGCCACGCCATCCCGCTGACCGTCGGCGAGTTCCCGACCGCGGCGCTGACCGGCCCGATCATCTTCGTCGGCGAAGAGAAGATGCCGATCTCGGTGATGGGCCTGAACGCCGGCGAGAACATGTTTCTGCGCGACGACGGCCTGTTCGAAGCCGGCGTCTATGTGCCAGCCTACATCCGCCGCTATCCGTTCATCTTCGCCAACGACGACCAGGCCCAGCAGATGGTCCTGTGCATCGACCGCAAGGCGGAGTTCATCGTCGACAAGGGCTTCGACCAGCCCTTCTTCGAAGCCGACGGCCAGCCCAGCCAGTACACGAAGAACTGCATCGAGTTCTGCAACAACTTCGAGCTCGAGCGGCAGCGCACGGCGAACTTCGTGCAGATCCTGAAGGACCTGGACCTGTTCGAGTCCAAGACCGCGACCTTCACGCCCTCCAATCCGGACGGTTCGCCGGGTCAGCCGCAGAAGATCGCCGACTATTTCGGCGTCTCGGAAGAGAAGCTCGTGAAGCTGCCGGCCGAGAAGTACATCGAGCTGCGCGACAACGGCGCCCTGCCGCAGATCTACGCCCACCTGCAGTCGCTGCTGGGCTGGGACCGGCTGGTGGCGCTGGCGATCGTGAAGCAGTTCAACGCCCAGCAGGCCGCCGCCGGCAAGCCGCCGGTCTAGGGCGCGCCACCCCAGGCCTTTCCCGAGGTCGAGCAAGCCGCGGCGCGCCGACGGCTTCGACTCGAAATGTGCATCGACGCACCCGCGCCTGCCCCGATAGGTTTCTGATCGACAGGGGAAGCAGGGGCGATGTGATGTGGCGACGACTGATGTGCGGGGCGCTGGGGGCGCTTCTCCTGTCGCCGGCGGCGGCGACGCCGGCGGCCCCTGGGCACTATCTGTTCGCCTGGGCGGGCGACACCAACGGCCAGGGCCAGGACTTCATCGCGGTGATCGACGCCGACCCGGCCTCGCCCGGTTACGGTCGCGCGGTCGCCTCAGCGGCCTCCGGCATTCCCACGCATCAGGTGCACCACACCGAATACTGGATGCCTGAAAGCGGCCTGTTGTTCGCCAACGATCACAAGGCGGGCAAGACGGCGGTGATGGACCTGCGCGATCCGTTGCATCCCAAGGTGCATGCGACCTTTGAGGATCTGGACGGCTACAGCCATCCCCATTCGTTCCTGCGGCTGCCGAACGGCCACGTCCTGGCGAGCTTCCAGGTCGAAGGGCGGATGAGCCACGGCGCCGATCACCAGATGGATCACGCGGGCATGGCGGCGACCGTCGCCGACGTCGGCGCGGCGCCCGGCGTGCACGGCGGGCTGGTGGAGGTCGATGACGACGGTCACGCCGTCCGCGCAGCGTCCACCGCCGATCCGGGACGCGCCGCCGACCTCTTGATGGCCTACAGCCTGCTGCCCCTGCCCGACATCGACCGGGTGGTGGTGACCAACTCCTCCATGCGCGACGAGGACAAGAACGGGCACACCTATCAGGTCTTCCGCCTGTCCGACCTGAAGCTTCTGTCGACGAACGACTTCGACGCGCCGCCCGGCCGCTATGGGGAGATCAATCCCGAGGAGGCCCGGCGCGGCCCGGACGGCTCGGTCTATGTGCAGACCCTGGGCTGCGGGATCGAGCGGATCACCGACATCGCGTCGGACCACCCGCGCTCCAAACTGGTCTGGCAGTTCCCCGGGTCGGGGTGCGGCGTGCCGAACATCATCTCACACTATCTGATCCAGAGCGTGCCCATCCTCCACGCCATCGTGGTGTTGGACATCCGCGACGGGGCGCATCCGGTGGAGCGCACGCGGCTCGTGCCCGACCCGGTGCTGCATCCGCACTGGGTCGGCTATGACGCCAAGACCCGTCGCCTGGCGGTCACCGGCTACGATGAGAACCGCCTCTACATGCTGCGCTTCGACCCGGACACCGGCGCGCTGGCGATCGACACGGCCTTCCACGACGACAAGGGAAAGCCCGGTTTCGACTTCGACAACCGCACATGGCCGCATGGCTGGAGCGGATCGGCCATCGCCCACGGGGTGGTGTTCTCGAAGTAGGCGCGGGAACGTCAGTCCGCGGCTTCGCCGGGTTCGGCGGTGTCCGGGGCCTGGCGTTGGGTCTGCCGTTCGTCCCGCTCCAGCCTGTCCCGTTCGAGATCGGCGGGTGGCGACCCCAGCTGGGCGTCGACGTCGTTCGGGGCGGCGGGCTCGGACATGCTCCACCAATGTGCCGGGCCCCAGACCGTTCCCGCCTCTACCGCGCGAACACGCTCCGGGTCAGGCAGGAGAAGACCAGCCGTCCGGCTTCGTCGAGCAGGTCGTGCTGGGCGATGACGATGCCCTTGCCCTCGCCGACCGGGTCCTTGGCCATGATGGTCATGCGGCCGCGCAGCAGCTCACCCGCTGGCGGGTTGCGCACCCAGCGCAGGGCGTCGACGCCCAGGCGCTTGGTCTGGGGCCAGTCGGTGTGGGCCACCGCATCGAGCCGCGCCCAGATGGCGTAGACCATGGCGTCCGGCGCGCCGCGATCGGCGGTCCAGCCGGGGGTGAAGCCGCGGATGAAGGTCTCGATCATCTCCGGGTCGACGGCGGCTGCGCCCAGCGACACGACCTGGCCGATCTCGATCTCGTCGAAGGATGCGGGCACGCGCGAAACTCCGTCCTCGGTGCGCCGATGATGGGCGAGCTTCGCGGGCGAAGTCGAGCGTCGCTTTGCGAAGGACGGTAACCCGCGCCATATAGCCGCCGAATGACGCGGGGTAAGATGTGTATGGGCGTCTTCTTCGCGGTCGTCGGGGATCGATAGGTCGATGGTGCGGTATCTGGCGGGTTTGGCTTTCGCGCTCTTGATGGCGCTTCCGGCGGTGGCCCAGGTGCCCGGCGCCGCGCGCCACGTGCAGGCCGAGCTGGTCGCCGACCGGACCGCCATCGCGCCCGGCGAGACGATCCATGTGGCGCTGCGCCAGCGCATCGAGCCGCACTGGCACACCTATTGGCGGAACTCCGGCGACAGCGGCGAGGCCACCCGGCTGAAGTGGGACCTGCCGGCCGGTTGGCAGGCGGGCGACTTCACCTGGCCGGCCCCGAAGAAGCTGCCGGTCGGCCCGCTGATGAACTACGGCTACGAGGGCGAGGTGCTGCTGCCGATGGCGATGACGGCGCCAGCCTCGGCCAAGGCCGGCGACAAGGTCGCGCTGAAGGCCAAGGCGTCCTTCCTGGTTTGCGCCGACATCTGCGTGCCCGAGGAAGACGAACTCGCGATCATCCTGCCGGTCGGCTCGGGGCCTTCGCCGGCCGATCCGAAGTGGGGGCCGGCGATTGCCAAGGTCCTGGCCGAGGCGCCGAAGCCCGGCCTGCTGACCGCGGTCTTCCAGCCGAAGAGCGCGAGCGCCGTGGCGCTGGCGATCACCGGCGCGCCGCTGAAGGGCGCCGATGTGGCCGGGGCCTATTTCTTCCCCTTCGACGCCACGGTCATCGACCACGCCAAGCCGCAGACCATAGACCGCGGACCCGAGGGGCTGACGCTGACCCTGCCGCCTGGCTACGCCTTCCAGGGGGGCAAGAGCCCGGCGGCGATGGCCGGCGTGCTGGAGGCGGGCGGCAAGGCCTATGAGATCGCCGCCGCGCCCGGCGCCGCACCGGCCGGCGCGGGCGGGCTGGGCCCGCCCGTCGAGCATGTGGCGGCCGGCGGCGACAGGCTGGGCCTGGCGGTCGCGGCCGGCTTCGCCTTCCTCGGCGGGCTGATCCTCAACCTGATGCCCTGCGTGTTCCCGATCCTGGCCATGAAGGCCGCTTCCCTGGCCGGTCACGGCGGGGGCGACAGCGCCGCCGAGGCGCGGGCCCAGGGCCTGGCCTTCGGCCTGGGCGCCGTGGCGACCTTCCTGGGCCTGGCCGGCCTGCTGATCGGGCTGAAGGCGGCCGGCGCGGCGGTGGGCTGGGGCTTCCAGCTTCAATCGCCCCCGGTGGTGGCGGTGCTCTGCCTGCTGATGCTGGCGGTGGCCTTGGACATGTCCGGTGTCTTCGAGGTGGGCGCTTCGCTGCAAGGCGCGGGGTCCGGCCTGGCGGCGCACGGCGGCAAGCTGGGCGCCTTCTTCACCGGCCTGCTGGCGGTGGTCGTGGCGGCGCCCTGCACCGCGCCCTTCATGGGCTCGGCGATCGGCTGGGCCCTGACCCAATCGGCGGTCGCGGCCCTGGTCGTCTTCCTGGCGCTGGGGATCGGCTTCGCCGCGCCCTTCGTGCTGGTGGCCTTCGCGCCGGGCCTGCTGGCGCGCCTGCCCAGGCCGGGCGCCTGGATGGACATCTTCCGTAAGGCGCTGGCGTTTCCGATGTACGGGGCGGCCGCGTGGCTGGCCTGGGTCTTCGCCCAGCAGGCGGACGCCGAGGGCCTGGCGAAGCTGTTCGCCGCCGCCATCCTGGTCGCGCTCGGCGGCTGGCTGCTCGGGCTGCGGCAGCGCCGGGCGACGCGGACCGGCGCCTTCGCCACGGTCGCGGAAATCGTGGTGTTCATGCTGGTCGTCGTGTCGGTGACCTCGATCGCCTGGCCGCAGGACAAGGCCGCCGCCGCCGAGGTCGCCGCCGAAACCTACAGCCCCGAACGGCTGGCCGCCCTGCGCGCCGAAGGCCGGCCGGTGTTCGTCAACTACACCGCCGCCTGGTGCGTCTCCTGCCAGGTGAACGACAAGGTGGCGATCTCGACCGGCGCGGTGCGCGACGCCTTCGCCCGCCACAAGGTCGCCTACTTGAAGGCCGATTGGACCAAGCGCGATGGCGCCATCGCCGCCGAGCTGGCCCACTACGGCCGGGCCGGCGTGCCGCTTTATCTTGTTTATGGGCGCAATGGCGGCGAGGGCGTTATCCTGCCGTCGATCCTGACGCCCGACATTGTGGTCAAGGCGGTGGAGGCCGCCGACAAGTCGTAAGGAGTAGAGCCTTGACCGTCCGCCGCACGCTTCTCGCCGCCGCCTTCGCGGCCAGTCTCGCCGCCCCGGCTTTCGCCGAGCCCGAGCTGGGCCAGCCGGCGCCGCCCTTCACCGCCAAGGACGACAACGGCAAGACCGTCTCGCTGTCGCAGTTCGCCGGCAAGACCGTGGTGCTGGAGTGGACCAACTCCGGCTGTCCCTATGTGGGCAAGCACTACAACTCCGGCACCATGCAGGCGCTGCAGAAGAAGGAGAGGGCCAACGGCGTGGTCTGGCTGACCGTCTCTTCCTCGGCGCCGGACATGCAGGGCTATTTCACGCCGAAGGCCGCCAGGGCCTGGGCGGCCAAGGAGCACTGGGCCGGCAGCGACATCCTGCTGGACGGGGCCGGCAAGATCGGCCGCGAATACGGCGCCAAGAACACCCCGCACATGTTCGTCATCGATAAGGCCGGCAAGATCGCCTACATGGGCGGCATCGACGACCAGCCCTACGAAGACCCGGACAGCCTGAAGGGCGCCAAGCCTTATGTCGCCATGGCCCTGGCCGACCTGAAGGCGGGCCGGCCGGTGGCCACGCCGGTTTCCCGGCCCTATGGCTGCAGCGTGAAGTACAACTCGGCCGAATAGCCGATATTTCTGGGGAAGCCCTTGTCCGACCTTTCCGCCGCCTGGGCGCGCCTGTCGAAAGCCGCCGAGGCGGCCGGATCGCGCCGGATCGACAGCCTGTTTTCCGCTGAGCCGGACCGGCTGGACCGGCTGGTGGTGGCCGGCGCGGGGCTGGAGCTGGACCTTTCCAAGCAGCCCTGGTCGCTAGCCGACCTAGGCGTCGCCCTGGACCTGGCGCGGGCCGCCGACATTGAGGGCGCGCGGGCGCGGTTCTTCGCCGGCGAGGCGGTCAACAGCTCCGAGCACCGCGCGGCCCTGCACATGGCGCTGCGCGCGCCGCGCGGCTCGGACTTCAAGGCGCAGGGCCAGCCGGTGTCCGGCGAGGTTGAGGCCATGCGCGACCGTATGGCGAAATTCGCGAACGGCATCCGGTCCGGGGCGCATAAGGGCGCGACCGGCAGGCCGTTCAGGAAGGTGGTGCACATCGGCATCGGCGGCTCGGACTTCGGGCCGCGGCTGGTCTGGGAGGCGCTGCGCCCGCTCGAAAGCCCGATCGAGGTCCGCTATGTGGCCAACGTCGATCCCTCGGACCTCAGCTTCGCGCTGAGCGGCCTCGACCCGGCCGAGACCCTGGTGGTCGTCGTCTCCAAGACCTTCACCACCCAGGAGACCATGACCAACGCCAAGGCAGCGCGCGACTGGCTGCGCGGCGCGCTGGGCCAGGACGGCGACAAGCACCTGGTGGCGGTGTCGGCGGCGCTGAAGGAGACGGCGGCCTTCGGCGTGCCGGATGACCACGTCTTCGGCTTCGGCGACTGGGTGGGCGGCCGCTACTCGGTCTGGTCGCCGGTGGGGCTGTCCTGCGTGATCGGCCTGGGCCCGGAGGTGTTCGAGGCGATGCTGGCCGGCGGCGCGGCGATGGACGCCCATTTCCGCGAGGCGCCGCTGGAGACCAACGCCCCGGCGCTGCTGGCCCTGGCGCACATCTTCAACCGCAACGGGATGGGCCGCCCGGTCCGGGCGGTGGTGCCCTACGCCCAGCGCCTTCACCTGCTTCCCACCTACCTGCAGCAGCTGGAGATGGAATCGAACGGCAAGCAGGTGACCCCCGAGGGGAAGCCGGTCCAGCACCATACGGCGCAAGCCGTGTTCGGCGACGCGGGCACCAATGTGCAGCACGCCTTCTTCCAGCTGATGCATCAGGGTACCGACATCATCCCCACCGACTTCATCGCCGTGCGCGAGGCTTCCGAAGGTGACCCGGCGGCGCAGCGCATCCTGCTGTCGAACGTCATCGCCCAAGCCGAGGCGCTGATGGTCGGCAAGACCGAAGCCGAAGTCCGCAAGGAGCTCGCGGCCAAGGGCGTTTCAGCCGACGAGATCGAGACGCTCGCGCCGCAGCGGACGTTCCCGGGCGACCGGCCCTCGGCCATGATCCTGATGGACCGGCTGGGCCCGGCCGAGCTCGGCGCGCTCCTGGCCCTCTACGAGCACAAGACCTTCGTGGAGGGCGTGCTGTGGGGCATCAACAGCTTCGACCAATGGGGCGTGGAGCTGGGCAAGACCCTGGCCACCCGCGTACTGGGCGAATTGAACGGCGGCGCGGCCAACCCGCACGATCCGTCCACCGCCCGGCTGATCGGAAAGCTCAAGGCCTGAGCGGCCCGACTTCCTTTCTTCACAAAGCTCCGCTAGAAGCCCGGCCCCATGAGCGGTTTCGCGCATCATCACGGCTGCCACCACCATCCGACCCTGGCGGGTCCGGATCGGGAGCGCTTGGCCTAAGCGACCCTCTTCCAAGCCCCGCCGAACCGGACGGGGCTTTTTCTTTGCCAGCCTCGTCCGTCGCCTCCCTTCAAACCGGATACGACCATGGACGACCTTCCTTTCTTGAGCAGCGGCGCGGCAAGGGCTAAGCGCGACGCCATGAGTGACACTCCCTCTGCGTCTGGCCGCCCCGAAGCCCGATCGCCCCGCGGCTTCATCGACCGCCGCGCCCGCGATCTGGCCGCCGAGCGCAAGATCCTGACGGCGGTGTCCGAGGTCTACGAGCGCCACGGCTTCGAGGCTCTGGAGACGGGCGCGTTCGAATATGCCGACGCCCTGGGCAAGTTCCTGCCCGACGCCGACCGGCCGAACGAGGGCGTCTTCGCCCTGCAGGACGACGACGAGCAGTGGATGGCGCTGCGCTACGACCTGACCGCGCCCCTGGCGCGGTTCGCGGCGCAGAATTGGGAGAGCCTGCCCAAGCCGTTCCGCCGCTATGCCTATGGGCCCGTCTGGCGCAACGAGAAGCCGGGGCCGGGCCGCTACCGCGAGTTCGTGCAGTGCGACGCCGACACCGTGGGCTCGGCGCGGCCGGAGGCGGACGCCGAGATCATCGCCATGGCGGTGGCCGGCCTGGAGGCCGCGGGCCTGCCGGCCGGGACGGCGGTGCTGAAGATCAACAACAGGAAGCTGCTGAACGGGTTGATGAGCGCCGCCGGCGTCGCCAGCGAAGCCCAGAAGCTCACGGTGCTGCGCGCCGTCGACAAGCTGGATCGTCTGGGTCCGGACGGGGTGCGCCTGCTGCTGGGCGAGGGCCGCAAGGACGAGTCCGGCGACTTCACCAAGGGCGCGGGGCTTACCGCCTCGGCCGCCGAACGGGTGCTGGCGTTCACGGCGGCGGGCGCCGGCGCCAGTGTGGGAGATCGGGCGGCGACGCTGAATGCGCTGGCCGACGTGGTCGGAGGATCGGCCGAGGGCGACGAGGGCCTGGCCGAGCTGGCGGCGATCGACGCGGCCCTGACCAGCCTGGGCGTCGGCGCGGACCGGGCGCTCTTCGACCCTGCGGTGGTGCGCGGGCTGGAGTACTACACCGGCGCCGTCTTCGAGGCCGACCTGCTGCTGCAGACCACGGACGAAAAGGGCCAGGCGGTGCGCTTCGGCTCGGTGGGCGGCGGCGGGCGCTACGACGATCTGGTGGCGCGGTTCACCGGCGAGCGGACCCCGGCGGTGGGCTTCTCGTTCGGGGTGACGCGGCTGGCCGCGGCGCTGCGGGCCGCCGGCCGCGACCTGGCCGCCGAGGCGCGCGGGCCGGTGGTGGTGCTGGTGTTGGAGCAGAGCCGGATGGCCGACTACCTGTCCGTAGCCGGCGAGTTGCGCGCCGCCGGGATCGCGACCGAGGTCTACCTCGGGACCTCCGGCATGCGGCCGCAGATGAAGTACGCCGACCGGCGGTTGTCGCCCGCCGCGGTGATCATCGGCGGCGACGAGTTCGCGGCCGGGACCGTGACCATCAAGGACCTGGACCTCGGCCGCGAGCTGGCGTCAGGCGTCACCGACAACGCCGCCTGGCGCGCCGAGCGGCCGGGGCAACTCACCGTGGCGCGCGGCGAACTGGTCGCGACGATCCGCAAGATCGTGGATGCGGGCCGGTGAGGGTCGAACCCGCCGTTCCGGCCGAGGCCCTGGCGAAGATCCGCGCGGCGCTGGCCCCCGCGGGCGCCGAAGCGGTCGACGCGCCTATCCTGCAGCCGCTGAACCTGCTGCTGGACCTGGTCGGCGAGGCGATGCGCGCGCGCCTGTTCGTGGTGCAGGCGGAGGGCGAGGCGGAGAGCTGCCTGCGCCCGGACTTCACCGTCGCGGTGGCGCGCCGGCACCTCGAGCGGGGCGCCGCCGAGGGCCGCTATGGCTACGAGGGCCCGGCCTTCCGCGCCGCGCCGGACAGCGACGCGGCCGAAGAGTTCCTGCAGCTGGGCCTGGAGCTGTTCGCGCCCCCTGACGACGAGACCGATGGCGGCTCGCCCGTCGTGGCCGACGCTGAGATCGCCAGCCTGGCCTGGCGCGCGGCGGCGGCCGGCGGGCGGGACGACCTGACGCTCTGGCTGGGTGACGTGGGGCTGTTCGCGGCCTTCATCCAGTCGCTAGGCCTGCCCGAGGCGTTGGCGGCGCGGCTGCAGCGTGTGGCCGGGCGGCCCCGGCTGCTTGCCGCCGAGCTCGCGCGGGTGGGCGAGGCGCCGGCGGCCAGCGGCGGTGGCCAGTTGGCGGCCTTGCTCTCGGGACTGCCCGAACCCCAGGCCGCGGCCATGCTGGAGGAGATCTGGGCGCTGGCGGGGATCGAGCCCGTGGGCGGCCGTGGCCCCGCCGAGATCGCCGCGCGCATCGTCCGCCGCGCGGCCGCCGCCGAGGCGCCGGCGCTGACCGAGGCCCAGGCCGAAGCCATCCGCGCCTTCATGGCTATCTCCGAGTCGCCGGGGACCGGCCTGGAGAAAGTCCGGGCGCTCGGTCAGGGTGTTGGGGGCGGCAAGGCCAAGGCGCTGGAGGCGGCGCTGAACGACTGGGACGCCCGGCTCTCGGCGCTGGGCGATATCCCGCCCGGGCGCATGCGCTTCGCCCCGGCCCTGGGGCACGCTTTCGACTACTACGACGGCCTGACGTTCGAGGTGCGCTCCGAGGCCCTGGGCGCGGCGCGGCCGGTGGCGTCGGGCGGTCGTTACGACGGCCTTCTGGCGCGGCTAGGCGGAGGATCGGCGGCTCCTAATCCTCGGGGCCGTGCGGTCGGCTTGGTGGTGCGGCCCTGGCGGGCTTTCGCGGGAGGCGAGGCATGAGCGAGCCCCCAAAGAGCGACCTGATCATCGCCATCCCGTCCAAGGGCCGGCTGAAGGAGCAGGTCGAAGAATGGCTGGCCGACTGCGGCCTGCCGCTGGCGGTCAGCGGCGGCGCGCGGGGCTATATGGCCAACCTGAAGGGGCTGGACGGGGCGCAGGTGCGGCTGCTGTCGGCGGGCGACATCGCCGACGCCCTGGCCTCGGGCGAGGTCCACATGGGCGTCACCGGCGAGGACCTGTTGCAGGAGAGCGGCGCCCTGGACACCCGCGTCATGCTACTTCGCGCGCTGGGCTTCGGGCGCGCCGACCTGGTGGTGGCGGTCCCCAAGAGCTGGCTCGACGTCGAGACCATGGCCGACCTGGAAGAGGTGGCGCACGACCTGCTGGCGCGCACCGGGCGGCGTATGCGGGTAGCGACCAAGTACCTGGTGCAGACGCGCAGCTTCTTTGCCCGCCACGGGGTGGTGGACTACCGGATCATCGAATCGGGCGGCGCCACGGAAGGCGCCCCGGCCTCGGGCGCGGCCGAGCTGGTGGTCGACATCACCACCACGGGCGCGACCCTGGTGGCCAATGGGCTGAAGGTCCTGGCCGACGGCGTGATCCTGAAGAGCCAGGCCCAGCTCGCCGCCAGCCTGAAGGCGGCCTGGAGCCCGGGTCAGCTGGCCGCCGCCGAGCGGCTGCTGCGGGCGGTGGAGGCCCGGGCCGCGGCCCTGACCAGCTCGACGCTGATCTGGCCGGCGGCGGGCGACGCCGCCGAGGCCGCCGTGGTCGACGCCCTGGTGGCCGCGGGCGCCAGCCGTCGGCCGCACGGCCTGATGGTCGCCACCACTCGCGCCGCCGAGGCCTCCCAGGCGCTCACGGCCGCGGGCCTGGGCCCCGTCACGGTCTCGCAACCCGACTTCGTGTTCGAGGTGGAGTGCCCGCAATTCTCAAGCTTGAAACAACGGGTTCTTTGACGTCGGCGTCAAAACTGGTCCGTTCTTTCCCCTGACGCACGAAAAACTGAAGTGACCGTGCCTGTTTGGCGGGCGCGCGGCGTTGACTCAGGTGAAAAATTGCCCTCTCTTGACGCTTGCGAGAGACACGAAGGCGAAAGACCTTGGATCTCCGGCGTTTCGGGGAGGAAACGCCCGCTCTATCAGAGCGACTGCTCAACATCAGGCCCGCTGCGACTATCCCCCGCAGCGGGCCATAATTTTGCGCGGCAGGAGATTTTGACGAGGGAGTCAAAATGAGTTCCCTCCTCCCCTTGTGGGAGGAGGTGTCAGCCGGAGGCTGACGGAGGTGGGGTCGCGCTCAACTCTCCGCGCGAACGAAGCTTCCGGCAGGCTGAGAGTCTGAGAGACCCCGCCTCCGACCTGCTCCGCAGGCCACCTCCTCCCACAGGGGGAGGAGGATCACGGCTTCTCGATCACCAGATCCGCACCCGGTTCTCCGGCGCGATGTACATCGGGTCGCCCGGCTTGACGCCGAAGGCGGCGTAGAAGGCGTCGACGTTGCGCATGGGGATGTCGACGCGGGCCTTTTCCGGCGAGTGGGGATCGCTGACCAGTTGCTGGCGCATGGCGTCGTCACGGGTCTTGCCGCGCCAGACCTGCGCCCAGCCCAGGAAGACGCGCTGGTCGCCGGTGAGGCCGTCGATGATCGGCGCGGGTCGACCGTGCAGCGAGGCGTGGTAGGCGTCGAGCGCCAGCAGGAGGCCACCAAGGTCGGCGATGTTCTCGCCCATGGTCAGGTCGCCGTTGATCTTGGCGCCCGGCAGCACCTCGAAGGCCCCGTACTGCTTGCCGAGCTTGGCGGCCTCGGCGGCGAACTTCTTGGCGTCCTCGGGCGTCCACCAGTCGGTCAGCCGTCCGGTCCCGTCATAGAGCCGCCCCTGGTCGTCGAAGCCGTGGGTGGTCTCGTGACCGATGACGCCGCCGACGGCGCCGTAATTGACCGCCGGATCGCCGTCCGGATCGAAGAACGGCGGCTGCAGGATCGCCGCCGGGAAGACGATCTCGTTGCCGGTCGGGTTATAATAGGCGTTGATGGTCGGCGGGGTGATGCCCCACTCGGCGCGGTCCACCGGCCCGCCCAGGCGGGCGGCCCGGAAGTCCCAGTCGAAGGTCGTGGCGCGGTTCACGTTGCCGTAGAGGTCGTCCTCCCGGACCGTGAGCTTGGAATAGTCACGCCACTTGTCCGGATAGCCGATCTTCACGGTGAAGGCGGCCAGCTTCTCCACCGCCTTCTGCTTGGTGGCCGGGCTCATCCAGTCCAGCCGCTCGATTCGGCCCTTCATCGCCGTGCGGATGTCGCCCACCAGGGCCAGCGCCTTGGCCTTGGCCTCGGGGCTGAAGTAGGCGTCGACGTAGACCTTGCCGAGCGCCTCGCCGATCTGGCTGTCGACCAGCTGCACGCCGCGCTTCCAGCGGGGGCGCTGCTGCTGCTGGCCGGTCAGCACCTTGCCCCGGAAGTCGAAGCGGGCGTCGACGAAGGGCTTGGAGAGATAGGGCGCGGCTTGGTCGGCCAGGCTGAAGGCCTGCCAGGCCTTGATCGTGCCGAGCGGCGCCTTGGCGTAGATCTCGGCGATCTTCGGGAAGGCGGTCTTTTCCTGGACGACCACGTGGTCGACCTTGGCGAGGCCGGCGCCGGCCATGAAGGCGGTCCAATTGAAGCCGGGGGCCAGCGCCGCCAGCTTCGCCGTCTCTTCCGGGTTGTACATCTTGTTGTCGTCGCGCTGGTCGACCTTGGTCCAGGACGCCTTGGCGATGTCGGTCTCGAACGCGACCACCGCCTTGGCGCTGGCGGCCGGGCTCGGCCATTTCATCAGGGCCAGCATCCTGGCGACATAGGCTTCGTAGGCGGTCTTCTGCTTCGCGAAGGAGGCCTCGAGGTAATAGTCGCGGTCGGGCAGGTTCAGGCCGGCCTGGTTCAGATAGACCGCGTAGTGGTCGGGATCCTTGCCGTCGACCTGTACGGACGCCCCGAAGATCGAACCCCCGAAGACGTGCTGCGACTTGCCCATCAGCCTGGCGACGTCGGCCTTGGTCTTGGCGGCCTTGATGGCGGCGAGGTCCGCGCTGAGCGGCTTGGCGCCCAGGGTGTCGACCTTCGCCTCGTCCATGAAGCTGCGGTAGAGCGCGCCGACCTTGGCCTGGTCTCCGGCGGCCGACTTCTCCGCGGCGGCCTTGCCCAGCAGGGCGTGCAGCCGGTCCTGCGACAGCACCGTCAGGGCGTCAAACGCCCCATAGCTCACCCGGTCTCCCGGGATCACCAGCGCCTTCTGATAGGTCCCGTTGGCGTATTGGAAGAAGTCCTGGCCCGGCGCGGTCGCTGTATCGCGGCCGGCGAGGTCGAAGCCCCAGCTCCCCATCCGCGGGGCCTTGGAGAGGTCGGCCGCGGGCGCGGCGGCCTCCGGCTTGGAGGCCGGGGTTTCTGGTCTCGCGACAGGGCTCTTCGCGTCCGCAGCCTCGGCCGCGGCGGTCTGGGCGAGCGCGGGGACGGCGGTGAGCAGGGCGCAGGTCGCCGCGGCGGCCAGCCAGAAGGTCTTCATCTCGAAACGACTCCAGGTGCGTGCTGAACCGCGACCATGCCCCCAAGACCCGGCCGTGGAATGTTACATTTTGGTCAGGACGCGGGCGGTTGCGAGGCCGATGCGACGAGGCGGCGCCGCGGCAGGTCTAGCGGTGATCGATCGCCGTCGGCGGACCCATGCCGGAGCTGACCACGAACTTGACCCGCAGCTTCGCGCCGCTGGCGAAGGTGAGGGTGGCCGGCGCCTCGTCGCCCGGCTTCAAGGTCTTGGTGAGCCCGATCAGCATCAGGTGATAGGCGCCGGGGCCGAAGGTGGTCTCGCCATTGGCCGGGACCGCCACCTTGTCCTGCTTCTCCATCGACATCACGCCGCCGGACATGGTCGAGGAATGCATCTCCACCCGGCTGGCGATGGGGGTTTCCACCTTCTCCAGCGCGTCGGCGGCGCGGCCGTGGTTGACCACCACCATGTAGCCGATGCCGGTGGTGCCGGCGACCGCCGGGCGGCTCCAGGCGCGCTGCACCTCGAGCGTGGCGGTCTTGGCGTGGACGGCAGGCGCGGCGATCAGGACGGCTGCGGCCGCGATCAGGGCGAAGGGCTTCATGGTCGGCCTCCTTAGGCCATTCGGTCGGAGGGATGAACGCTCTGGCATGGCGATCAGTAGCTGTACTTGAGATCGACCAGCACGGTGCGCTGCGGGAACGGGTGGAAGAGGACGTAGGACCGGTCGTTCAGGTTGTCGACGCCGACGCCGACAGCCAGATGGTCGTTGAGCTTGTAGCGGACATGGGCGTCGGCGACGAAGAAGGCCCCAAACCCCTGGTAGGTGTTGGCGTAGTGGTCGCTGTTGTCGATCGTCGCGAACATCCGGTCGGCGTAGCGGGCCGCCAGGGTGACATCCAGGCGATCGGTGGGCGACCAGGTGGCGACCAACGCACCGCGCCAGCGGGGCAGCTGCGGCAGGCGCCTGCCGACCGCCGCGGCGAAGCCGGCGTCCTTCTCGATCCCGGTGTCGAGGTAGGTGACCCAGCCGGAAAGCTCGAGGCCCTTGATCAGGACGTCGCGCTGGTCGGCGACCACCTCGACGCCGGTGGCCCGGGTGCGGTCGATGTTCTGGACGAAGTTGACGGTTGAGCCGGCGAGTTGGCCCGACTGGGAGATCAGGGCGTTGCGGATGCGCTCGTCGAACAGCGAGACCCGAAGCGAGCCGCTCGACCAGTCCTTCTGCGCCGAAAGTTCGCTGGAGAGCGCGCGTTCCGGCTTCAGGTTGGGATCGGGGACCGAGAGGACCGGGCCGGTGGTGATCGCCTGGTAGAGTTCGCTCACCGTCGGGAAGCGGTTGGCGATGGCGAGCGACGCCTTCAACGTCCAGCCTTCGCGCGGCGTCCAGGCCAGCACGGCCTTGGGCGAGAACGCCTGGTCGGACAGGTCGGGCTGGTGGGCGTTGAGCGGAGGGGAGGCCGAGATGTTGCGGCCCTTTTCGGCGCGCCACCACTCATAGCGGCCGCCCAGCGTCAGCTTGATCTGCGGGGTGACCGCCCAGACGTCCTGCGCCCAAAGGGCCCAGGTGTGCGTCTGCCCCTTGCTGAGCGTCTGCAGCGCGCCGGGCGCTGCGGCGAGCCAGTCGGCCAGGGCGTATTTCGGGCTGTCGAGAAGATAGCTGTCGCCGTGCAGGCCGAACATCACGGTCTGGGTCTCGGCCGGCCGCCACCGGCCGTCGCCGTCGAAGGTCAGCCAACTTGTGCCGTCCAGCTCCGCGTCGCTGCCGGCGCCGCCGGTGAAGCCGCCGGGCAGGGCGGTGGTCGGCGTGCGCTGGTGGCTCTTCAGATAGTCGAAGCCGGTGAGGATCAGGTCGTAGTCGAAGGCGCCGCCGGTATGGGAGCTGAGCGACAGGCCCTGCGCCAGTTCGGCCTCGTCCAGATGGTAGACGCCGTTCGAGAAGCCGCCGGCGGCGACGCTGTAGAAGCGTCCGGCGATGTTCAGGCCGCCGGCGTAGACCGGGTTGCCCGCCGCGTCGCGCAGATAGCTGTGCACGATGGAGCGGTCGTCGTTGAGGAACAGGCCGAAGGTGTAGGCGGCGGTCACCGAAGGCGTCAGGTCCCAGGTGAGGCGCCCGGAGACGTTGTCCTGCACCTGATGCTCCAGGCCGCCGGCGCCCAGGACCTGGATCGGCTGGCCGCTGCGGTTGGCGTCGCTGAAGGCGCCGGTGACGGGCGTTCCCGTCGTGCTGGCCGCGCCGGGCACGGTGGCGGTGACGTAGGTCAGCGGCTGGGCGTGGCTGTCCAGGTGGTTGTAGCTGAGGCGGAAGGCGAAGGGGGCCATGCGATCGCCGATGTCCGCGGCGAAGCGGCCGGTCGCGAAATCCCTGTTGTCGCCGTACCTGGAGAAGGACTGGCTGGCGCCCTGAATCTCGGCGTGGGCTTCCAGCCTGCTGGGCATGCGCGTGACGAAGGCGACCACGCTGCCGATCGCGTTGCCGGCATAGGCGGCCGAAAAGGGGCCGTTCAACACGTCGACGCGCGCGATGGCGTCCGGATTGATCAGGCCCCATTTCGGCGAGGCGGAGGTGTTGTTATTGCCGATCAGGGCCGAGACCAGGATCCCGTCCACGAACAATAGGCTCCGCGCCGAGGCGCCCACGCCGGAGGTGCGCGTGGTGATCGGCGATTGGGTGTCGCCGATGTGCCGCTGCCGGATCAGCACATTGGGGACATAGCGCAGGGCGTCCTCCGGCGTGACGACGTTGACGGTCCGGTCGAGCTGTTCGGCGGTCACCGTGGAGACGGTGTTGGGCGCGTCGGCCAGGTTGGCGATCGACGACGGCGCTGTGACGGTGACCGAGGACACGGTGGCGGCGTCGCCATCGTCGGCGTGGGCGGCTTGGGCCACCAGGGCGGCGGCGCACGCGGCCGTCGCGAACAGGGGGAATCTCATGGTGCGGTCCTGGCGCCGGCGTTCTGGGCCAGGCGCGGGCTGACGAATCGGGCGGACGCGCCGCCGCGAGGCGGACGGCGCGCGGGCGCGACGGCGGAACACCGGCGCTTCAGATCGTCAGTTGGGGCGGACCTCGGCTGGGCGGCGGCGGCGCGGCGAGGCCGCGGCCTGGGACGCAGTCATCCGCGCCCAAGCCTGAATGCTCGACGGCCTCGGCATAGAAGACCGCCTCGACGCCGCCGCCGAGCGCGGCGGGCGGCGGCGCGGCGGCGATCGGGCAGACGCAGTGGTCGCAGCTGGCGCCGTCATGGCGATGGCCGGCGGGCGGCGCGGGCTTGCCGTTCAGGACCGCGCCGTGGGCCGTGCAGATGACCTCGCCGCCGGCCGCGTTGCTGCCGGCCATGGCGGCGGCCGGGATGAACACCTGCAGCAGCAGGGCGAACGCCGCCAGTAGGGCGACGATCGCCCGCCGCTCGGCGCGGGCGCTCATTTTCGGATCGTTCGCGGCGGCGGCCATCGCGGCCGGTTCCTACATCGTCGGGGGCGCGGCGCAAGCGACGCCTTGTCACAAGGCCGGTGACCGGGCGCTCCTCTGATTCGGAAGTCAGGGGGCGCCTGGGCCGGGATTGCATCCCGCCGGGACATATCAAAGTCATGTGGTGAAGGCGCCCGGAC
>JAFEDM010000157.1 GCA_018241625.1 Pseudomonadota bacterium
AGCAGCTCATTTCCGGGGCACCTCGCCCATCAGGGCCAGGGCGTTGCCGTCGGGGTCGGTCAACTCCAGGAGCTGGACGTCGGTCGTCGCCAGATGCTGCACGGTCTCCGGCGGGCCCACGAAGCGGACGCCGCGGGCGGCCAGCGGCTTGGCGCGCGACAGGCCGGGATCGTCGAAATAGAGCTCCACCGCGCCGGTGGGCGCCGGGGTCCCGCTCTGTTCCAGCCGCAGGCGGACGCCACCCGCGTCCAGAAAGGCCGCGCCCTTGACCCTGAACAACAGCTTCACCCCGAGCACGCCATCGTAGAAGGCGACGGACCGATCGAGGTCCTTGGCCGGCAGGGTGATCTGCATCAACCGCGCGCTCGCCAACGGGCCGGGCGGGTCGCCTGCGGCGTCACCGGCCTGGGCGACTCCCGCGGCGCAGAGCGACAGACAGAGGGCGGTTGCGACGGCGTATCGGGCCATGGGTCTCTCCAGATGTGACCCGGAGGCTAGGCCGCGCGCGGCCGAATTTCCCTACCCGACAATGGTCGGAATCCGAAAGGCCCACTGGACAAGCGCAGCCATAGGCAGCGTGGTGCGTTTCTCTGCGACCGATAAAGTCGGAGGGAGAGCGAATTGACCCACCAGCAGGCGCTGGCGTTCGGACTGGTGGCTGTCACCATCGGCCTCTTCATCTGGGGCCGGTTTCGCTACGACCTGGTCTCGCTGGCTGCGCTGTTCGCCTCGGTCGTCATCGGCGTCACCCCGGCCAAGAAGGCCTTCGACGGCTTTTCAAACGAGGTGGTGGTGATCATCGCCTGCGCCCTGGTGGTCAGCGCCGGCTTCGCGCGCTCGGGCGTCATCGAGGTGCTGCTGCGGCCGCTGACGCCACGGCTGAAGACCGCGGCGACCCAGGTGCCGGTCTTCGCCGCCGTCACCGCCCTGCTGTCGATGGCCACCAAGAACGTCGGGGCGCTCGCGATCCTCATGCCGATCGCGATCCGCACCGCAAACCAGACCAAGACCTCGCCTTCGTCCCTGCTGATGCCGATGTCCTTCGCCTCGCTGCTGGGCGGGCTGGTCACCCTCGTCGGCACCTCGCCCAACATCATCGTCAGCCAGGTCCGCCAGGACCTCTTCGGCAAGCCGTTCGGCATGTACGACTTCGCCCCGGTCGGCCTGGGCCTGGCCGCCCTGGGCGTGCTGTTCGTCTCCTTCGCCTACCGGCTGCTGCCCACCAGCCGAGCCCCCGCCGAGACCATGGAGACCGCGCTGGCCGGCGCCCCCTACATGACCGAGGTGGAGGTGCCCTCGGAATGGCCGCTGGAGAAGCGCCGCATCGCCGACCTGCACACCCTCGGCCAGGGCGACGTCTCGGTCGCGGTGCTGATCCGCGGCGGCCGCCGGCAGACCACGCCGCACGCCAACCGCCACGTCCAGCCGGGCGACCGGCTGCTGCTGGAGGGCAACCAGCACGCCCTCGACCAGCTGATCTCGCGGGCCAAGCTCAAGCTCACCCGGGCCGACCGGCCCGCGCCCAAGGACGAGCCCAGCGACGAGATCCGGGTGGTGGAGGCGGTGGTCAGCCCAAGCTCGGCCCTGGTGGGTCAGAGCGCCGCGCGGCTCGACCTGCACAATGAACACGGTCTCAACCTCGTGGCGGTGAGCCGCAGCGGCTATCGCCTGCGCCAGAGCCTGCGCAGCGTCCGCTTCCGCAGTGGCGACGTCGTGATCCTGCAGGGCGGTGAACGGAACCTGCCCACCGCCTTCAAGGCGCTGGGCCTGCTGCCGCTCGCCGAGCGGGAGGTTCGGCTGGGCGGCATCCGCCGGGTGCTGGCGCCGGTCGCCATCCTGGCCGCAGCGATGATCTCCATCGCCTTTCACCTGGCGCCGATCGCCATCTGCTTCTTCGCCGCCGCCGTCGCCATGGTGGCCTTCGGCGGCCTGCGCATGCGCGAGGCCTATGCCGCCTTGGACGGACCCGTGCTGGTGCTGATCGGAGCGCTGATCCCGGTGGGCGAGGCGATCCATTCGACCGGCGGCGCGGACCTGGTGGCCGGCTGGCTGTCGCAACTGCTGGGTCCCGCGCCGCCGCTGGTCTCGCTGGTGACCATCATGGCTCTGGCGATGATCAGCGCGCCCTTCATGCACAATGCGCCGACCGTGCTGGTGTTCGGGCCGATCGCCGCCGGCTTCGCCCAGCGGCTGCACCTCAACCCCGACGCCTTCCTGATGGCGGTGGCGACCGGCGCGGCCAGCGACTTCCTCACGCCCATCGGCCACCAGTGCAACACCCTGGTGATGGCCCCGGGCGGCTACCGGTTCTCCGACTATCCGCGCCTCGGCGCCCCGCTGAGCATCGCGGTTCTGGTGGTCGGCAGCCTACTCATATCGGCGATCTGGGGATTGGGCCGCTAGGTCTTCACACTCTCGTGAGCGGGGGTGCGACGATCCAGGTCAAGTCGTTGATCTGCCGAGAGGCGACCCCACCTGTTAACCTTTGGTTTACGAAAAAATCTGGGGGCCGTCCGGGGCTCCTCATTGACGAGTCATTAGGACCAGTGTCCCCATATGTGGGTTGTCTGGTGGTTCGCCACACAACATGTAGGGGCTGCCGAGCGGTTTTTGGGTGAACGCGTTCGGCGAGGGGCATAGGTCAGGACGATGAGTGAAGCGGCGAAAGTTGGGATTGCCGAGTCAATTGAACGGGTTGTCGAGCGCGCGGAACGCCCGCAGCTGACGCTCGTCCGCAAGGTCGAGGTCGACCGGTCGCGCGATGCGCTGCTGACCGATTTCGGCAAGACCACGCTGGAAGACCGCTACCTGCTGGCCGGCGAAAGCTATCAGGACATGTTCGCCCGGGTCGCCACCGCCTACGCGGACGATGCCGACCACGCGCAACGGATTTACGACTACATCTCGAAGCTGTGGTTCATGCCCTCGACGCCGGTGCTGTCGAACGGCGGGGCGAACCGCGGCCTGCCGATTTCCTGCTTCCTGAACGCGGTGTCGGACAGCCTGGAAGGCATCCAGGGCGTGTGGAACGAGAACGTCCACCTGGCCTCGAACGGCGGCGGCATCGGCACCTATTGGGGCGGCGTCCGCTCGATCGGCGAGAAGGTCAAGGGCGCGGGCCAGACCAGCGGAATCATCCCCTTCATCCGGGTGATGGACAGCCTCACGCTGGCGATCAGCCAGGGTTCGCTGCGCCGTGGCTCGGCGGCGGTCTACCTCGACATCCATCACCCGGAGATCGAGGAGTTCCTGGAGATCCGGAAGCCCTCCGGCGACTTCAACCGCAAGAGCCTGAACCTCCACCACGGCATCAACATCACCGACGAGTTCATGGAGGCCGTGCGCGACGGCGCCATGTTCGGCCTGCGCTCGCCCAAGACCCAGGAGGTGATCCGCGAGGTCGACGCGCGCAGCCTGTGGCAGAAGATCCTTGAGATCCGCCTGCAGACCGGCGAGCCCTACCTGATCTTCTCCGACACCGTGAACCGGGCGATGCCGCAGCACCAGCGCGAGCTGGGCCTGCAGGTGCGCCAGTCGAACCTGTGCTCGGAGATCATGCTGCACACCGGCAAGGACCACCTGGGCAAGGAGCGGACCGCGGTCTGCTGCCTGTCGTCGGTCAACGCCGAGACCTTCCTGGAGTGGCGCGACCATCCGACCTTCATCGAGGACGTGATGCGCTTCCTGGACAACGTCTTGGAGGACTTCATCACCCGCGCGCCGCCGGAGATGGCCAACGCCGTCTACGCCGCCAAGCGCGAACGCTCGGTGGGCCTGGGCCTGATGGGCTTCCACACCTTCCTGCAGCAGCAGAACGTGCCGTTCGAGAGCGCGCTGGCGAAGAGCTGGAACATGCGCCTCTTCAAGACCCTGCGCCGCCAGTGCGACGCGGCCTCGCGCACGCTCGCCGCCGAGCGCGGCCCGTGCCCGGACGCGGAAGAGCGCGGGGTGATGGAGCGCTTCAGCCACAAGCTGGCGATCGCGCCGACCGCCTCGATCTCGATCATCTGCGGCGGCACCAGCGCCGGCATCGAGCCGATCCCGGCCAACATCTACAGCCACAAGACCCTGTCTGGCACCTTCGCGGTGAAGAGCCCCTACCTCGAGAAGCTGCTCGAGGAAAAGGGCCAGAACACCTCGGCGGTGTGGGACTCGATCCTCGCCAACGAAGGCTCGGTCCAGCACCTCGACTTCCTCAGCCAGGACGAGAAGGACGTCTACAAGACCGCCTTCGAGATCGACCAGCGCTGGGTGGTTGAACTGGCCGCCGACCGGACGGCCGAGATTTGCCAGTCGCAGTCGATCAACATCTTCCTGCCGGGCGACGTCGATAAGTGGGACCTGCACATGCTTCACTGGCAGGCGTGGGAACGGGGCGTGAAGTCTCTGTACTACTTGCGCTCCAAGTCGGTGCAGCGGGCGGCGCACGCGGGCGGCGAGACGGCCGAGGTGGTCGACATGTCGGGCGCGGCGAAGACCGACTACGAGGAATGCCTCGCCTGCCAATAGGCGGCCTGGCGGCGGGGCTTCGGCCTTGATGCAGGTCACGGCGCCGTGGAAATCGGCATGCCAATTGCAAGGCCAGATTCGACTCGCGAAAGCTTGGCCGTCCGCCTAGGCTCTCTCTCGGGGAACCGCAGGTCCGGTCGGGACTTTCGCTAGGCAGGAATGGGCTTAGCGACAGGTCGCTGACGGCAAGGTCCGCGGGCTGGGGAGAAGGCAAGATGCGGTCGATGGCTGTCGCAGCCACCGCTTTGGCTTGCGCCGCGATCGCGGGGGCGTCGAACGCTCAGGCGTTCAGCGCCGCGTCCCCGCACGGCGACACCGGACAAACTCTCGCGATCCTCAATTCCGCGGCGTTCGCGCCCAAGGGGCCGAGCACGACGGTCGATCCGGCCACCGCCCTCATCGATCACGAGCAGTACGAGCCGGGCCAGGGCCTGGTGCGCTGGATGACCGGCGAGACGCAGATTTCCCAGCCGGGCTCGGGCGCAGTGGATTCGCTGCGCTTCAGCGTCGGCGGGACGGTGCGCACGCCGGGCGGCCTGCCGCTCAACCTGCGCGGCGCCCAGTTCAACGGCAAGGCCTACGACGTCACCCTGACCCGCGAGTGGCCGGCGGCCCTGGCCTTCGACGGCGAGGAGATCGGCGTCGATGTGACCCCGCACGCCGGCGTCGGCATGACCAGCATCGGCGGCTCGGCCGAGGCCGGCGCGACCCTGCGGCTGATGCAGAAGGACGCCGCGATCAAGGAGCGGCTGAATGCGCTGGGCGTGAAGGACGGCGCGGCCTTCGGCGACAAGGGCCGCTGGTACCTGTTCGCCGCCGCCAGCGGCCGGGCCGTGGGCCTGAACATGCTGCACGGCGAACAAGGCTGGGACCGCGCCGGCGTGACCACGGACCAGGCCTCGACCCTGGTCGGCGACGCCCAGGTGGGCGTGGGCTTCCGCAAGGGGCCGATGCAGACTTCGTTCGGCTACATCCACCGCGAGGTGAAGGGCCAGAACATGCTGTGGGGCGTCGACCCCAAGTCCGACTCCATGGTGGCCTTCAGCCTGCAGATCCGGCCGCGGTTCTAGGCCGCGGCGCCGGGCGCCTGTCCGGCCGCCTCCAGGATCAGTCGCGTGATCTCGTCCGGGTGCGAGATCAGCGACAGATGGCTCGACTTCACCTCGATGGTCCTGGCCCCCATGCGCTTGGCCATGAACCGCTGCAGGCCGGGATCGATGGTCCGGTCCTCGGTCGAGACGGCGTAGAAGCTGGGCTTCGAACGCCACGCCGCCTGGCGGGTCCTGTCCGCGAGCAGGGCCCTCTGGAACGGCTCCTGGACGGCGTAGAGCACCTTGGCCCGGGCCGGCGGCAGATCGCCCGCGAAATCGCGCAGGAAGGCGGCCTCGGTCAGCCGTCCCTCGTCGCCGTCGAAGACGATGCCGGCGGAGGCGGGCGGCGTCGGGAACCCCTTGGCCAGGGCGGTGTAATCCTCGCCGGCGTCCGGCGCCCTGGCCGCCACATAGACCAGGGCGGAGACGGCCGGGTGGACGCCCGCTTCGGTGACGATCATCCCCGAGAACGAGTGGCCGACCAGCACCGTGGGCCCGTCCTGCCGCGCCAGCACCCGCGTGGCGGCGGCCACGCCTTCGGCCAGCGAGGTCAGGGGATTCTGCACCGCCGTGGCGTTCAGCCCCCGGGCCTGCAGGCGGGCGATCACCTCGGTCCAGCAGGACCCGTCCGCGAACAGGCCGTGCAGCAGGACCACGTTGCGGGCGCGGACAACCGGAGCGGCCGTCGCCCGGCCCGTGACGGCCGAAACCGCGGCGGCCGCGGCGATGGACGCCGAGAAGCTGCGTCTGTCCAGGGTCATGCGAGGTCTCCGTCGGGGGCCGGCACCGGGACGATGGCGGAGATGCGCCAGCCGTCCGGCGTGCGGATCGCGAACTCGTTGATCAGATAGGTGGCGGTGGCGCCCGGCTGGCCGGCGGGACCGGCGGTGATCCGGGTCGGGGCGTAGATGTGGGCGGTGTCCGGCCCCAGGGGCGTGATGCGGATCGCGCCTTCGTCCGGCTCGAACCGCCAGACGCCGGTGAAGACGGCGCGGAAGTGGTCGACGACCGCCTCGCGCCCCCAGAAGCGGTAGGCCCGGGCCACGAAGTTCACCGGGTCCGGCTGGCCGGCCGGCGCCCGGGCGAGCACGGCCTCGATCGCGGCGATGTCGTGGGCGGTTTCGCCCGCGGCCTGCCGCAGGAAGAGGGCGCGGATCTCCTCGAGGTCCGTCTCGCTGACGGCGGTGGCGGGTCCGGTCATGATCTGCTCCTTCGGATTGGGACGGGCCTTCTAGGGACGGCGCATGACAGCGGTGTGTTTAGGGCTGCGGCTCTGACTATGACCGCCAAGACACCAAGATCGCCAAGACGATCTTGGACACGAAGACCACCAAGGACACGAAGACCACGAAGGGACCCGGGCAACCCAGCCGGCCGCAGGCCAATTCCGTGAAAAGGATTCAGGGAGGACTACGCCCTCTTCGTGGTCTTCGTGTCCTTGGTGGTCTTCGTGTTCCTATCCTGCCGTTCTTGGCGGCCTTGGTGTCTTGGTGGTTGAACCCCTCGCTTAGTCATCCTCCCAGCCGTCGAAGAACGGGTAGCGATCATCCCAGAGGGCGGCGAGGCGGGGCTCGGCGTCGAGCCTCCGGACCGCCGCGCCCAGGCGCGGGGCGGCGGCGTAGAAGCGCTTGCGGCGTGGGCGGAAGCGGCTGACCACGGCGACGTAACAGTCGAGCACGGTAGGGCCTTGGCCCAGGATCCACGGCCCGAGGTCGGCGAAGGACGCCGTCTCGCGCTCCATGAAGGCCCAGCAGTCGACGATCCGCGCCTCGATCCGGCGGCTGACCTGGGCGTGCAGGGTCGCGTCGGGGACCAGGCGCGAGGGATCGTCCTTCAGCCAGTAGTGGGCGTAGACCTGTGTGGCGACGAAGCTCATCCAGCGCAGGAACTGGCCGCGCGCCGGGTCGGCGGGGCCGGGCGCGAGATGGGCGTTGGGGAACAGCTCGGCCAGGCGGATCAGGATCGCCTCGCTTTCCGTCATCCGTTCGCCATCGGGGAAGACGAGCTGCGGCACCTGGCGCATCTGCGGCAACAGCCGCGCCAGCGTCTGGGCGTCGGGCGCGTCGACCAGCTCATAGGGCTGGCCGGCGAGCGTCAGCGCCGCCTCGACGGCCACCGCGCCGGTGCCTTGGCCGCCATAGAGAGTGAACTTGCCGGTCATGATCTAAGCCCTCCTCCTCGATGGAGGAGGGTTGGGTGGTGGTGTGACCCCTGAGCGGATGGAGAGGCGCATCTTGGAGCCGACGCCCCTCGCGCCATCGGTCCCATCGGCCTGCGCAGACCACCACCCCGGCCCTCCTCCATTGAGGAGGAGGGTGGTTGATAGGTGTCTGGTCCACCCCGGCCGCCGTAAAGCACGAACCTGTCCGTCATGGTCTAAGCCCTCCTCCTCGATGGAGGAGGGTTGGGTGGTGGTGTGACCGCTGAGCGGACGGGGCGGCGCATATTGGCGCCGACGCCCCTCGCGCCATCGGTCCCATCGGCCTGCGCACACCACCACCCCGGCCCTCCTCCATCGAGGAGGAGGGTGGTTGATAGGTGTCCGGTCCACCCCGGCCGCCGCGAAGCACGAACCTGTCCGTCATGGTCTAAGCCCTCCTCCTCGATGGAGGAGGGAGATTTATAGGTGTCCGGTCCCCCGTGGCGGTAGAGCACGAACTTCCCGGTCATGCGTTTTCCCCAGGCTCATTCACAACATGTTGGGCGAGAGCGGCAACTTGCCGCTAGATATTGTTAGCACCTCGGTTACCTTGATCGGCATCCGAACCGCAGCATCCTCGATTCCAGAGGCCCGTCCGTGTCCAGCCTTATCACCTCGACCTCGAACCTTTCTGGCGCGAACCTTTCCGGCGCGACGCTCCCCGGTCTCCTCACCCCGTCGGCGGCCTACAAGCCGTTCCGCTATCCGTGGGCCTACGACTTCTGGAAGCGCCAGCAGCAGGTGCACTGGATGCCGGAGGAGATCCCGCTGGGCGAGGACCTGAAGGACTGGGCGGTGAACCTCACCGACCGCGAGCGCAACCTGCTCACCCAGATCTTCCGGTTCTTCACCCAGTCCGACGTCGAGGTGAACGACAACTACATGGAACGCTACGGCCGCGTCTTCAAACCCACCGAGGTGAAGATGATGCTGGCCGCCTTCTCCAACATGGAGACGATCCACATCGCCGCCTACGCGCTCCTCCTGGAGACGATCGGCATGCCGGACTCGGAGTTCACGGCCTTCCTCGACTACCAGGCCATGCGCGACAAGCACGATTACATGCAGCAGTTCGGCGTCGACACCCACGCCGACATCGCCCGCACGCTCGCCATGTTCGGCGGCTTCACCGAGGGGCTGCAGCTGTTCGCCAGCTTCGCCATGCTGATGAACTTCCCGCGCCACAACAAGATGAAGGGCATGGGCCAGATCGTCAGCTGGTCGGTGCGCGACGAGAGCCTGCACTGCGAGGGGATCGTCAAGCTGTACCACGCCTTCAACAAAGAGACGGGCTGCGTGACCAAGGCGGTGGCCGACGACATCGTCGACTGCTGCAAGACCGTGGTCGGGCTGGAGGACAAGTTCATCGACCTGGCCTTCGAGGCCGGCGAGGTGCAGGGCATGACGCCGGCCGACATCAAGACCTACATCCGCTTCATCGCCGACTGGCGCCTGCGCCAGCTGCAGCTGCCGGAGGTCTATGGGGTGAAGGAAAACCCGCTGCCCTGGCTGCAGTCGATGCTGAGCGGCGTCGAACACGCCAACTTCTTCGAGGCCCGCGCGACGGAGTACTCCAAGGCCGCGACGCGCGGCCAATGGCACGGCGCCGACGGCGTGTGGGCGAACTTCGAGGCGATGCAGGCGAAGCGGGCGGCGAACGAGATGCCGGCGGAGTGAGTCATGCATCCGGCCATTCAACCTCTTCTAAAGGCTGAGGCCGCTCTCAACGCATTCCGGGCAGCAGGAAATCTTGATCAAGCCGAAGACGCTTGGATTGATTTTCTTCATTTCTGGGTGCGCGCCATCAACAAATATGACGCTCACGGGAAGGCAACGACTGGAAAGGGATGGATCCTACTTCGCAAACAGCTGCGGAGTGACGAGCGTCTCACCTACCTTTGGGAAGCCCGGAATTCAGAGGAGCATTCAATAGCCCCCGTCGCGGGTCGAACCCCGGCGTCGCGCTCGTAAATCCGCTGGCGATGGCGCTTGGGGACGGTCTGGTTGTAGGTCCAGGCGGGGAACCTGGGGTCGATATTGGAGGCGGGTTCTCGCTGGTGTTCTCACCGGGGAATCTCCACCTCGTCCCAATTAGTGATCGCAACAGCACCTATCGGCCGCCAATCCACGACGGCTGGGTCGTGATGCCCCTGGAAATTATGGAATACGGCTTCCAAGTGCTTCGGAAGATCATTCCGTCTGACTAAGTTCGCTAGGCCACATTTGTGGCCTCCTGCCCTTAAATGTCACGGTTGATGCGAGCCTGCCGGCCTCGGCAAGTC
>JAFEDM010000158.1 GCA_018241625.1 Pseudomonadota bacterium
CGGCCGGCCGGTCGCGTCGCGCACCACCCGTGGATTGCTCTCCAACCAAATCCAGTGGCCCGCCTTGTGCGCCGCGCGGAACCGCACCGGCCCGGGCGTGCGCCGGTTCGCCAGGAGGTCGTGGAACGCCCGCATGAAGCTGTCCAGGTCGTCCGGATGCACGTGGTCGCGCATCTGTCCGTTCAGCAGCTCGCCCACCGCATAGCCGGTGAGCCGCTCCACCGACGGCGAGAGATAGGTCAGCCGGCCGTCCAGCGCCGTGGTCGAGATCACGTCGGTGGCGTTCTCCGCCATCAGGCGGTAGCGCCGCTCGCTTTCGGCCAGCTGCTCCTGCGCTTGCGCCAGGGCGGTGACGTCGACCACCGTCCCGAACACCGCCGTCACCTTGCCCTCGGCGTTGGTCTCGCAGACCCCACGGCCGCGAAGATGGCGCAGAGTTCCGTCGGCATGGACAACCCGGGTCATGGTGTCCCGCCAGCCCTCGCCGGTGGCGAGCGCATGCGCCACCAGGGCGTCGCTGCGCGCCTTGTCCTCGGGATGGATCCGCGCCATCGCCGCGTCCAGCGCGATGGTGTCGCCGGCCTCCAGCCCATGCATGCGGAAGACTTGCTCGGACCAGGCGGCCTCCAGCGTCTCGGCGTCCAGCCGCCAGTAGCCGACGCCGGCCACCTCCTCAGCCATCACCGCCCGGCGCGCGTGCTCCCACATGGCCTCGACGCTGGCGCGCCGCTCGGTCACGTCACGGAAGACGTTCAAGACGCCCGCGGGGCGGCCGCCCGGTCCCGGCATCAGGCTCGGGTTCCCCTCCAGCCAGACCCAGGTCCCGTCGGCGCGGCGGAAGCGGTGCTCGCGGTCGCGGTGGGGATCGATCGGCGCGCCGGAGGCCAGGGCGGCGGTGTTGGCGAGGTATTTGGCCAGGTCGTCCGGATGCACCAGCTCCGCGCCCGTGCGGCCCACCAGCGCGTTCGGCGCATAGCCCAGCGACCGCACCGCGGGCGAGGCGTAGACGATCATCCCCTGCGGATCGGCCAGGATGATGATGTCGTTGATCCGCTCCGAGATGAAATCCCAGGTGACGTCCCGGCCCCCCTCTCCGGGCGCCCCACGCTCGACCGTCCGCACCATAAGAAATCCATAATAATTACATATTATTCAACAACTTAGTGGCTCAACCCTGCGGGCAAGTTAAGGCGGCCGCGACAGGGCGTCGCAGTTTTCGGGTCAGATGACGGCCTAGCGCGCGTCGGAATGGCGCAGCAGGGTCCCGACCGTGCGCGCCAGGGTGTCCATGTCGAACGGCTTCTTCAGGATCACCGCCTCGCCGCCGACCGACGACTCCAGCGCCTCGGTGTCGGCGTAGCCGCTGGCGAAGACGATCGGCACGCCGGGGGCCAGGTCGCGGGCGCGGCGCGCCAGCTCCGCCCCGTTCATGTCCGGCATGGCGTAGTCGAACAGCATCAGGTCGGGCCGCGTGGCGCTCAGCATGTCCAGCGCCTTCGCGCCGCCGTCCGCCTGCAGCACCCGATAGCCCAGCAGTTGCAGGATGTCGGCGGCCAGGGCCCGCACCGCCTCCTCATCGTCCACCACCAGGATCGTGCGCCCGCCGGTCGGGGCCAGCACGGTCGCGTGGCCGTCGTTCGCCTGCGGCGCCTCCGGCGAGGCGGTGGAGCGGCGCAGATAGAGGGTCACGGTCGTCCCCGCGCCGGGCGTGCTCTCGATCCTGGCCGCGCCGCCCGCCTGCCGCGCCACGCCATAGACCTGGCTCAGCCCCAGCCCCGTGCCCTGCCCCACCTGCTTGGTGGTGAAGAACGGATCGAAGGCCCGCTCCACCACCTCGGGCGACATGCCTTCGCCGGTGTCGGCCACCGACAGGGCCACATAGTCGCCAGGCTCCAGGAACGCCTCGCCGGTCAGGGTGCAGACCCGGGTGGCGATGGTCAGTCGTCCGCCGTCCGGCATGGCGTCGCGCGCATTGATCGCCAGGTTCAGCACCGCCAACTCCAGCTGGGTGCGGTCGCTCATCACCGCCGCGCCCGCCTCATCGAGGTCGAAACTGAGGGCGATCTCGGCGCCCAGGGTGCGGCCAAGGAGGTTGCGCATCTCGTCGATCAGCTCGGCGACCACGAAGGGTCGCAGCTCCAGCTTCTGGCTGCGCGAGAAGGCCAGCAGTTGGCGGGTCAGGCTGGCGCCCCGCTCGGCGGCCTCCAGCCCGTTCTTCGACCAGACGACCACCTTGCCGGCGTCCTCCGGCTTGCGGCGGATCAGCTCGAAGGCGCCGTGCACCACCTGCAGCAGGTTGTTGAAGTCGTGGGCGATGCCGCCGGTCAGCCGGCCCAGGGCCTCCATCTTCTGGCTCTGGCGCAGCGCCTCCTCGGCCTCGCTGCGCGCCGCCATCTCCTTCACCAGCCGCGCATTGGCCTCGGCCAGCAGGCGCGCGCGGGCCTGCAGCTGCGCCGCCGCGGCGGTGACCACGCCCAGCAGCAGCAGCGCCAGCAGGGTCAGCACCGCCAGGCCCGAATGGCGGCCCAGCACCAGGGTCCAGGGTTCCGGCTGGGTCTCCAGATAGACCGAACCCAGGCGTGCGCCCTGCTGGGTCACCGGCCGGACCACCGCCGCGTGGCGCCCCGTGAAGGTCGTTCGGGTCGCGCCCACATGGCTCGGCGGCGTCGCGATCCCGTCCCGGTGATAGACCACCACCGCGCGCCCGGCCGCGTCATAGACCGCGGCGGCCGCCACCTCGCGGTTGACCCGCAGGGCGTCGACGTACTCCTTCATCGCCGAACGGTCGTCGAAGGCCAGGGCGGCGCCTGTGCTGGCCGCCAGGATGTCGGCCTGCACCTGGGCGGCGCGGGTCACCTGGGCGCGGTGCTCGAGCTCGGCGCGCACGGTCAGCAGGGCGGCGATGGCGAACAGGGTCAGCACGCTGGCCCAGGCCACCGAGACCATCCGCCGGTCGGCCAGCCGCCGCGCCGCATGGCTCGCCGCGTGGGAAAGGTCTCGCCGGCTCATCGTTTCACCGCCACAGCCAGGGCCAGCAGCTTCGACGAGATTGCGACGCCATTGCGGTCGGCCAGGCCGGCGTCGATCGCGAAACGCACCCGGCCCGCGTCCAGCACCAGGTTGACGATGCCACGTCCGCCGCCCCGCGCCTCGTCGGTGACGGTCAGCACCGGCGCGCCGGCTACCGCGGTCAGGGCCTGGCCGATCGATTGCGCCGGCCCGCCGCCGAGATAGGCGATCTGGCAGCCGGAGTCGGCGGCGATCCGCGCCAGCCGGCGCACCGCCAGCGGGTGGCCCGCCACCGCCTGGCCGCTCACCGCTCGCTCCAGCACCGGCCCGAAGGGATCGGCGCCCTGCACGCAGATGGTCAGCGGCGCCGTCGGCCCCGGCCACACCGCCTGCGGCCAGCTTACGAAGGGCGCGAGCTTGTAGAGGTAGGTCGCCTTCACCGCGACCTCGAGGCTATCGCCCTCGGCGGCGCGGGTCGCCTGACCCGCCGCCGCCAGCGCCAGGATCGTCAGGCTCGCCGCCGCCGTGCGGAGATGGCCGATCAGAAGCGCCATAGCAGGTCGGCCGTCACGGCGCGTTGGATGAACGCTCCGCCCGGATATTCCTCATGCCGGGCGTGCAGCAGGTTCCGTCCGGACACGGAGAGCTCCAGCCGTTCGGTGACGTTCCAGCCCAGTCGGCCGTCCAACTCCACATAGGCCGGAACCAACCCGTCCGGCAAAGCGCCCACATAGCGCAGGTTCCCATCCAGGCTGACCCGTGAACCGAGGTCCATGGAGGATTTCAGCGAGGTCTGGACCTTGGGGTCCTCGCCGTCCTGCCGAGGTCCGACGATGCCGGTGGCGCCGGCCTTGAACCTCAGGTCCTCGTGCAGGGTGCTGACCCCGCCGGACAGCCGCCACCAAGGCTGCACCCGCACTTCGCCCCAGGCCTCCAGGCCATAGGTCGAGCCCTCCAGCATATTGCCCCACACGAGCGGCAGCACACGGCCGGGCGACAACTCGATGGTCCGGAGCTGATCGTAGTGATTGTAGAACGCTGAGATCGAGAAGCTGGCGATCGGCCACGGCCGCAGGTGGGCGCCGACCTCATAGGTCATCAGCTCTTCGTGCTGGAAGGCCGAGTCGCCGATCAGTTGCGGCGGCGCGGTCGGCGCGAGCTTCTCCACCACCTCGCGGTCGAACGGCGTCGGCGCGCGCACCGCCTTCGAAACCGCGCCCCACAAGGTCGCCGTATCGCTGGGCGTCCAGGTCAGGCGCAGGTCGGGCAGCGGTGTCGCCTTCACATACGGATCCGCCTCGACCTTCAGCCCGACGGTCAAACGCAGGGTCGGCGCCAGCGTGACGGTGTCCTGCGCGAACAGGTCGCCCAGGTCCAGGTGGCCGGACGCCGGGTTGAAGAACAGGGTGGGCGTGCCTTCGATGCGATAGCGGCTGCTGCGCAGGCCGCCGCCCCAGACGAGCTGATGGCGCTCGCCCAGGTTCAGGCTCTGCTGGGCCTCGAGGTTATAGGTGTAGACCTTGAACTTGCCGCCGCCGCCCTCGGTGCTTCTGGCGGCGAAGTCGTAGTAGGCCGTGACCTGCAGTTCCGAGCCCGACGCGCCCATGTGGTCCCAGTGGGCGGTCAGATTGCGCCCGGCGATGTTCTCGTCTCCCGCGCCGGGCTGGTCCTCCGACCCGCGGAAGACATCGCCTTGCAGGGTGACGCGGTCCGAGGTGCGCGCCGCCCAGTCCAGGCGGAAGCCACCTTGGGCCCGGCTCCATTCGTCGCCAAGCCTGGCGCCGGCGGCGGAGCGCTGGCCCTCCTCGGCCAGGGCGCGGCCATAGACCCGCCAGGCCAGGTCGTCCCCCGCCTTGCCGCCGTACCGCAGGCCGAGCTGGCGACCCTGGTTTCCGCCCTCGGCCTCGACCAGTCCGCCCTGCGTCTGGCCCGCCGCGCGGGTGATGATGTTGACCACCCCGTTGACGGCGTTGGCGCCCCACAGGGTCGCGCCGGGGCCGCTGATCACCTCGATGCGGTCGATGTCACCGGGCAGCACATCCTGCATGTCCCAGTAGACGCCCGAGAACAGCGGGGAATACACGCTACGCCCATCGATCAGCACCAGAAGCTTGTTCGAGAAGCTCTGCGCCCCGGGGTTGCCGTTGAACCCCCGCGCCGTGATCACATAGCCGCTGGCGCTGGTCTGGGTGACCTGCAGGTTGGGCGCCAGCCGCAGCACCTCCGGCAGCGTGGTCGCCCCGGAGCGGCGGATGTCGTCGCCGGTGATCACGAACACCGACGCCGCCGCCTCGCTGAGCCGTTCCTCGCGCTTCGACACCGAGGTCACCGTCAGGTTGGCCAGGTCCTCCAGGCTGAAATCCTTCAGCTTGTCGACCGTCTGCTCCGCCTCGGCTTCGTCGCCTTGAATCTCGGCGCCCCGCGCCGGCGCAGCCGCGCATGCCGCGGCCGCCAGCGCCAAAGCCGCCAGCCTCGCCGCGGCTACGCGGACGTCCTTTGCTGCCGGTCGCGCCAAGCCCAGCCACTCCCCCGGGGCGTGCGTGGTTCTCGGGCGGCGTCGCCGCCCAGCATCGTCCCGTTACAGCAACGCTTTGCAATGCATCGGGTTCCGAGCGATCGCCGTGATTTCAGGCCAGGCTCTCGGCCGCCTTGTGCGCCTTCGGCCGGCGGACCTTGCCGGCATGTTCGGCGGGCCGCGAGCAGCCCAGACGGTCCCACAGGTGGTCGCCCACCCGCAACGCGTTGGCGACCGTGGTGAGGGTCGGATTCACCGCGGCGATGGAGGGGAAGAAGCTGGTGTCGGTGACGTAGAGGTTGTCCAGCTCGTGGGCCTTGCAGAAGGTGTCGAGCACCGAGCTCTTCGGGTCCTTGCCGAACCGAACGGTGCCCGCCTGATGCGCCGTGCCGTACAGCGGCAGGAGGCTGCCGAAGTCGAAGTGGTGCTGGCTCAGCGGATGGGCGTGGTCGACGAAGCCGTCCAGCGAGGCGTGCAGCTTCTTCACCAGCCGCTGGTGCCCCTCCAGGTTGTTGTAGGTGTAGTCGAGGCAGATCCGCCCGTCGCTGGTCAGCCGGACGCGGTTGTCGGGCAGCGGCAGGTCCTCGGAGATCACCAGCATCGACAGCATCCGCTCGGCGACGCCCTCGCTGATCGCGTCGGGCACCAGGCCCGGCGGCAACCAATCGCTGACCTGCCCCTCCAGGGTCTGGCCGCTCATGTATTCCAGCAGCTGGATGTGCCCCATGGGCTTGTCGTAACTGCCGTCCGGCTCGCCCCAGTAGAAGTCGTTGCACGCCAGCGTCTTGGGGAACCGGACGTCGACGTGGCCGGCGGTCAGCGAGACCATGGCCGTCAACGTGTGGAACATGTAGTTGCGCCCCACCTGGTCCGACCCGTTCGCCAGGCCGTTCGGGTGCGCCGCGTTGGCCGACGCCAGCAGCACCGCCGCCGAATTGGCCGCGCCGGCCGCCAGCACCACCACATCGCCGGTCCAGCGTTCCTCGCCGCCCTCGGTCTCGCAGACCACCTCGGTCACCCGCTTGCCGCTCGGATCGGTCTCCAGCCGCGTCACCTTGCGTCCGGTCAGCAGGGTGATGTTCGGCCGGTCCATGATCGGCTCGATGGCGATGGTTCGGGCGTCCGACTTGGCCTTCAGCAGACAGGGATAGCCGCCGCAGGTCTTGCACTTGATGCACACCGAGGTGACCGGGTGCGCCTGGTCCAGGTTGATCCCCAGCGGCAGGGAGAACGGCCGCCACCCCTGCGCCTGCCAGTGGCCGCGCAGCGCCGCGATGCCCGGGTCGTCGTGGACGGCGGCATAGGCGTAGGGCGGCTCGTTACCCTCCTCCGTCGGGTCGTCCCCGCGCGCGCCGTGCACCCGCCACAGCGTCTCGGCCTCGGCGTAATAGGGCGCCAGGTCCGTCAGGCTGATCGGCCAGGCCGGCGAGATCCCGCCCGCGTGCTGCACCTCCTCGAAGTCCCGGCCCCGGAACCGCATCAGGGCCGCGCCATAGAAGGTGGTGTTGCCGCCCACCCAGTAGTGCGTCGTGGGCGAGAACGGCTTACCCTGCTTGTCGTACCACTTCTCGTGGGTCCGATAGCGGTGCTGCACGAACACCGCCTTGGGGTCCCAGTTCTCGTTCTCGCGCGGCAGGTGGTCGCCCCGCTCCAGGATCAGGATCGATTTGCCGCCGTCGGCCAGCCGCTGGGCGATCGTCCCGCCGCCCGCGCCCGAGCCGATGATCACCACGTCGAAGTGCGCCATCGGCCCGTGCTCCTCAGGAATCTTCGAGATGGTACTTGGCCGCCCCGCGCTTGATCAGCGGGATGGCGATGAACGCCGGCGTCAGCTTCAGGATCGCGACGGCGAGCTTATTGTGCCAGCCGGGCACCAGCACCACCTTGCCCCGGTCGTTCGCCGCCAGGGTCTCCGCCACCACCTGGTCGGCGGTCTGGAAGAAGCGCCGCGGCGCCTGGTCCATCATCTGCTTGGTGCCGTTGGCCTCGGCGAATTCAGTGAGGGTGAAGCCAGGGCAGACCGCGGTGACCCTGATCCCCTTGTCCCGCAGCTCGGCGTCCAGCGACTGGCTCCATTTCACCGACAGACTCTTGGCGCCGGGATAGAGGCTGTGGCCCTCCACGCCGGGCGCGAAGGCGGTCAGCGAGGCCACATTGATGATGACGCCCCGCCGCCGCTCGACCATGCCCGGGATCACCCCGTGCGCCAGGCCGCAGGCGTTGACCACCAGGGTCATCAGGAAGTCGCGCTGGCGGCTCCACGGCACGCCCGCGAAGCTCTGGGCGATGGAGAAGCCGGCGTTGTTGACCAGCACGTCCACGCTCCGGCCGCGGGCCGCGACCGCCGCCAGCACCGCCTCGCACGCCTCCCAGCCCGCCAAGTCCGCGGGAATCGCGAACGCCTCGACGCCGTGCCTGGCCGAAAGCTCCGCCGCCAGCGCCTCCAGCCGGTCCGCGCGCCGGGCCACCAGGGCCAGGTCGCATCCCCGCGCGGCGTAAGCCCGCGCGAACGCCGCTCCGATGCCCGCCGAGGCGCCGGTGATCAGGGCCAAGGGTCGTTTCGGACTATCCCCCGTCATGGCGTCACTAGGAGCCGCCGGCGCCGTTAAGGCAACTGCTTTACGGCGGCTTAGCTCCGTGCGGCGCAGACGGATACCGTCGATCGTCAAAGCAGTCGCATCTGCATTGACAGGGTCGCCCCCGGGCGGCGAAACCCAGGGCTCGGCTGTCTGGCTCTAGGGCCGTGTGGGGCTACGGATGAGCGAACCCTTCGCCAAGAAGCTCGAGCTGGTGCTGAAGGTCCTGTCGATGAGCCGCGCGCGGCTCGCCGCCGACCTCGGTGTCGACAAGTCCGTGGTGGGACGCTGGGTCTCCGGCGCGGTCCAGCCCTCGGCGCACAATCTGTCGCTGCTCTCAGCCCTGATCGCCGAACGGATCCCCGGCTTCACCGCCCTCGACTGGGACCGCAGCCTGGCGGCCTTCGCCGAGCTGATCGGGGCCGACCTGAAGGCGGTGGCCGGCCACGCGCCGCCGATCGAGAGCGCGCTGGGCGGCCTGCCCCTGATGGGCATGGAGCAGTTCCTGTCGGCCACCGTGATGCGCGGGTCGGCCTACGAGGGCTACTACCGCACCACCCGGCCCTACATCCTGGCCCCCGGCCGCTTCATGCACGACTACGCCATGGTGCGCATCGACCCGAACGGCCTGATGCGCCTGCGGATCGGGGCCGGCGGCACCATCGCCGACGGCTGGGTCCTGCCGGCCGGCAACCAGATCTTCGCTGTGACCGTCGACGTGATCTCCGGCGCGGTGCTGTTCGGCATTTTCCACGGCGTGGCCACGCCCAAGGCCGAGATCGTCGATGGCCTGGTGCTGGCGCCCTCCCTCGACGTCGGTCGCACGCCGGCCGCCTATCCGATGATCCTGGAGCGGGTGGGCGACCTCTCCGGCGAGATCGAGGCCGACGACCGCCGCTTCCTCGAGTTCGCCGCGCGCGATCCGGTGGCGCCGGAAGGCTCGATCTCCGAGGAGATCCGCAGTCACCTCAACGGCGATTTCGGCCCGGCCGCCGCCGCGTTGGGGGGTGACCTGTTGCTGCGCATGCCGCTCACCCGCTCCATGGCGCGCGGCCCGGTCTATCGCGAAGGGGCCTGAGCGCCCGCGAGGCCGCGCAACTTCCTGCATCGCGGCGCCGCGCGGTGCGCCTGCCCGCTTGCCATCCATCGCCGCAATTTGCCGGTCCCGATCCGTCGGCCGGGGGGCCGGCGGCGGGCGGTCATGGCCGATCCGAACCCGCGACGCTGGACCGTGGGCTTTGGCAGACGCCGGGACCAGCCTGCGCGGCGGCGATCTCACCTCGCCACCCTGCGGGAGCGGCGGAGTCACCCCCCGGCTCCGCCGCGGCCCGCGATCCCCTCACGCGTGCGGATTTCGCGGCTCGGGCGAAGATGCAGCGCGATGCAGCCTGATGCAGCTTGATGCGTATGGCCGGCCGACCGCCCCCACGCGCAGCTTCGCCCCGGTACCGCGCCGGTGAGGCGCGTCTTGCCTTGGGGAATAGAGATGACCAGCACCAAGACTTTCGCCGGCGCGGCCGCCGCCGCCCTTCTGGCGCTATCGCCGCTCGCGGCCCACGCCGACGCCACCCTCGCCAATCCTCACGACGGCGGGATCATCGGTCCCATCGGCAACACCGGCATTTCGCCAGTTCTGGGCGAGGTGTTCACCGCGCCGGTCAGCGGAACCCTGGATTCCATGACCCTGACCTTCGAGGGCGCGGTCGACCAGTTCAACATCGGCATCGGCGAATGGAACGGGCCCTCGACCTTCGCGCCGAACTACGGGATTTCGGCCATTGACTACCAGAGCGGGGTCGAGACCGTGATGGCGCCCGGCGACTTCACCTTCGACCCGAACGTGGCCGTCACCGCCGGGCTGCAATATGTGGTCTACGTTTCGACCTTCGGCCTGACCAACAACCCGGACGGCACGAATGGCTTGGCCCTCTCGCAGACCGCCACGCCGGGGATCGACTACATCGTGGAGAACCTGCTGGGCGGTCCGAACAGCCCCTCCTGGTTCGACATCTACGATTACGACCCCTCCAACATCGCCCTGACCGCCCACTTCACGACGCCGAGCCTGTGCAATGCCGACCATCCGCTCGCCTGTGGCGGCCCGGGCGCGCCCGAGCCGGCCGCCTGGGCGCTGATGATCCTGGGGTTCGGCGCGGCGGGCGCGAGCCTGCGGCTCCGGCGGCGCGTCGCCGCAGCGGCCTGAATCCGGGGTTTCAGGCCTCGGCGACGTTGGCGCCCAGCGGCGCCGACAGGCTGAACACCACGCCGCCCGGCGCATAGGTCAGCCGGACATTGGCCTTCAGCTCCGCGGCCAGGCCGCGCTCGATCAGCCGGCTGCCGAAGCCCGGCGGCCCCGGCGTGCCCGGATCCGGGCCGCCGGTCTCGCGCCAGGTCAGCTTCAGCCGCCGTCCCTCGCCCTCGCCCTCCAGGCCCCAGGTCAAGGTGACGCGCCCGTCCGGCGCCGACAGGGCCCCGTACTTGACGGCGTTGGTGGCCAGCTCGTGCAGGCCCAGGGCCATCGCGGTCGCGGTCTGCGGCGCCAGCCGGATCGTCGGCCCGCCGATGTGGAACCGTTCGCCGTCGCCGTGCGGCCGGGCCATCTCCTCGGCGATGGCGCCCAGGGTGGCGCCGGTGTCGGTCTCGGCCACCAGGACGTCGTTGGCCTTGGCCAGCGCCACCA
>JAFEDM010000159.1 GCA_018241625.1 Pseudomonadota bacterium
ATCGACTACTACAAGTTCAATTTCAAAGGCGAGCTGACCACCGAAAGCGCCACCCGGATGTTCGCCTCGCTGTTCCCCAGCGGGACCGGGACCGGCCTATGCGGAACCGTGCCGCAACTGGAAGCGCGCTTCCAGTTCGCCGGCGGGGTCTGCAACGCCGCCAACGTGCTGCGGATCGACACCTTCAACGTCAACGGGCCGAACACCGACACCTCGGGCGTCGACGTCAAGCTGACCTACGCCTGGAACGACTTCCTCATCGAGAACTCGTCCTGGAACGTGGGCGTGGAGGGCACCCGGCTCCTCGACTACAAGCGCGGCGCCTTTGGCCTGCTGGGCGCGCCCTCGATCGTCTTCACCGCGCCTGAGGATCGCGCCGGGCTCTATGACCTGACGGCCCAGTTCTTCTCCTATCCGAAGCTGCGCGCGACCGGCTTCCTGAACTTCGACCACGGACCGCTGAATGTGCGCTGGCAGGTCCGCTACACCGAAGGCACGTCGCCGGCCTTCGGCACGACCCTCTTCCGCGAGGTGGCGGACTCGACCGCGGCGTCCGGCTACCGTCTCCAGGCGCTGGGCAAGTCGGACGACTTCTGGCAGCACGACCTGATCGTCCGCTACCAGCTGCCCTGGGACACCACCGTGACCGGCAGCATCCAGAACCTGTTCGACGCCGATCCGCCCTTCGTCGCCAGCAATTTCAACTACGACTACACCAACGGAAACCCGCTGGGGCGGACCTTCAAGATCAACGTGCGCAAGCGCTTCTAAGGCGGATCGCGTCCTGGGGTTTCACTCCCTTTTTCTCCAGGCGACATTTCCCCGAGGCGCCGTCCCGCGTGGCGGCGCCTTTTCTTTCGGGCCGGGCGGCGGTCGATCAGAGGTCGTCCAAGCCGTCTATGCCCCTGCAGGCCTGGCGGCGTTCGAAGGCCGCGGCCAGGCGCTCGATCTGATCCGGCGTCGCCAGCCGCGCCGCGAGCTCGCGGGCCGCCAGGACATATCTGGGGATCGGCCGACCGTCCTCTTGCGGCAGCCGCAGCCACACGCCGTTCTCGTCGAGGATCAGTGCGGCGGAATGGGTGAGCGTCTCGATCATAGTCGCCCGCGAACGCGGTTATATAGTCGAGGACGCCACGATCCGTGGCGCACCTCAATCCGTCCGTCGTCCGTTACGGCTTCGCGTGCTTCGGCAGGGCGGCGGCCTCTTCCGGCGTGAGCTTGGTGAGCGTCTTCACCGGACAGCGCTGGCGGCCGAGGCCGGTGGCGTGGCTGATGATCTCGGCGTCCAGGGCGTTGCAGATGCTGCCACCCGCGCCGTGGCTGGATTCCAGCGCGATCCGCTGGTTCCAGTTCACGTCCGGGCAGGGGATCATCAGGTCCAGCCGATAGACGTCGCGCTGGTTCACGCGGACATAGACGGTGTGGTCGTCCGGCGCGGCGAAGCTGGTGACGTTGCGCGCCCAGAAGCACTGGTCGCGGCTGGCGGGCTTGGCGTCGGTCTTCTGGTCCGCCTGGGCGGCGGCGCCGACGCCCAGGGCCAGGATCGCGGCCGAGGCGGCGATGGCGAGCGGGGTCTTCATCGATGGATCCTCGTGAAGTTCCGTCCCCCTCAAGCCAAACTACAGCGCCGCCGCCGAGTTGCCTAGGAACGTCGCGCGGCCCGCCGCTGGAACCGGCCGGGGTCGACGACGGCGGCGAGCGCGGCCGGCACGGGCGAGGGCGCGCCGAAGACCAGGGCCGCCACATGCTCGGCCAGCAGCGGCGCCAGCGTGAAGCCCCGGGCGCCGAAGCCGGCCAGGACGAACAGCCCGTCTGGCGCGCCCGGCGCGGGCCCGGCGACCGGCAAGTGGTCCGGCGTCGCCACGCGGATCGAGGCGCGGCCCTCCAGCGGGGCGTCCGCCAGGCGCGCCGCGAGCTTCGGCATCACCTCGGCGAGGAAGCCCAGGTTGCGCCGGTGGTCCTCCGCGCGGACGTCGCGCGCGGTGTCGCCGCGGTCGTGGGTCGCGCCGAACAGGACGCCGTCGCGGGTGGGGATGGCGTAGCCGCCGAAGGCCGCCGCCGGCGGCGGGTCGGTTAAGGCGGTGAAGCTCGCCTGGCCGCGCACCGGGCTGAGCGGCAGGCCGCCCTCCTTCTCGAGCGCCGCGAGCGCGGCGGTGGCGAGGCCGGCGGCCAGGATCACCGCGTCGGCGTCCGCCAGCACGTCGTCGCCGTCACCGATCAGACGCCAGCCGCCGCCGACGGGTTCGACGCGGGCGACCCTGGCCTCGCGCACCTCCGGCGCCCAGGCGGCCAGCAGGGGCGCGGGCGCGATCACCCGGCCGTCGATGAGATCGAGCGCTTCGGGCGCGGGCTCGCCCAGCCGCGCGGTGGTCTCCGCGACGGTCAGCGGCCGCAGCGATCCAGGCTCGAAGAGGTCGGAGCCGGCCACCTTGGCGAAGCGGGCGGCGTCGCGGTCCTGGGTGGCGACCTGCAGGGCGCCGCGGGCGATCCCGATCTCGGGCATCGC
>JAFEDM010000015.1 GCA_018241625.1 Pseudomonadota bacterium
AACTGCCCTACACGGCCCAGGCGGCGGGCGGCTCCGACGCCGGCGCCTGGACGTTCAACGGCAGGGGCGTGCTGTCCGAGACCCATCCGGGTTGGCTCGCCACCTACGACGGCCAGGCGCGGGTCGGCGGCCGTTCGCTGCGCACGCTGGAGACAGCCCAGGTCCGCTTCGGCGGGCCCGAACGTTCGGCGCGGGTGAAGCTGGCCACCGCCGACGGCGGCCGCGTCGATCTCGATGGGCGGCTGACCGACGCCGGGACCGACGTGAAGGCCCAGCTTACCGGCGTCACCATGGGTCTGCTCGATGAGGACCTGGCCGGAAAGGTCGACGGCCAACTCACCCTGCAGGGCCGCGGCGCGCGCCTCGACGGCGGCCTGGAGGCGAAGCTCGCGGGCCTGCGGCCGCGCGGCGCGCCGGCGTCGTCCGGCCTCGACGGGACCTTTCGCGGGCGGCTGGCCGGCGACAGCCTGGCGCTCGACATGACCGCCGCCAATGCCCAGGGGATGAACGCCAGCGCCAATGTCGTGCTGCCCGCCGAGGCCAGCGCCGCGCCGTTCCGCATCGCCCTAGTGCGGCAACGGCCGATCAGCGGCGCCTTCCAGGCGCGTGGCGAGGTGCGGCCGCTCTGGGATCTGCTGGTGGGTGGCGAGCGGAGCCTGGCGGGCCAGGTCGCCGCCCAGGGCGCGTTGCGCGGAACCCTCGACACGCCTCACGCGGTCGGCGCGGTCACCGTGGCCAATGGGCGGTTCGACGACGGTGCGACCGGGCTTTCGCTGCGCAACGTCAGCCTCAAGGCCGCCTTCGCGGAAGACGCCATCAAGGTCACCGAGGCCAATGGCGTCGACGGCCATGGCGGATCGGCCGCCGGCGTGGGCACGATCAGCCTGCAGCGGGGCGGCGGCTCCAGCTTCCAGCTGGACTTCAAGAACTTCCGGGTGATCGACAACGACCTCGCCACGGCCACAGGCACCGGCAAGGCGACCATCGAGCGCACCGCCGACGGCAAGGTTCGGCTGGCCGGAGCGCTCGCCATCGATCGCGCCGATGTCGCAGCCCGCGTGCCGACACCCTCGGGGGTGGTGGTCATGGACGTGGTGGAGAAAAACCGGCCGTCGGACCTGCGCAGCGCGCTGCCGCCCTCCAACCTGGGGAACGGCGGCTGGGCGCTCGACGTGGCGCTGAAGGCCCCGCGCGGCGTGTTCCTGAAAGGCCACGGCCTGGATGCGGAGCTGTCGCTGGATGCTCACGTCGGTGGCACGACGGCCCATCCCGACCTTTCCGGCGTCGCCCATGTGGTGCGTGGCGACTACCAGTTCGCGGGCAAACGGTTCGAGTTCGACAACACCGGCGTGGTCTATCTCTCGACCAGGGCCGAGCAGGTGCGGCTCGACCTCACCGCTACCCGCGACGACCCGACGCTGACCGCTTCCGTGCGCATCCGCGGCACCGCCGCGAGGCCCGAGATCACGCTCACCTCCACGCCGGCGCTGCCCAACGACGAGGTGCTGAGCCAGGTGCTGTTCGGCCGCACGGCCTCGCAGCTGTCGCCGCTCGAGGCCGCCCAGCTGGCTTCGGCCTTGTCGTCGCTGGCCGGCGGCGGCGGGCTGGATGTCATCGGC
>JAFEDM010000160.1 GCA_018241625.1 Pseudomonadota bacterium
CTCGTTGATCGCGAGATAGATCGCATCGTCCGGCTCGGAAAAACCGTAATAGGCGCGCCGGCTGTCGAAGTCGCCGCCCGACCAGGCCTGCGTCCAGGTGCGCCCGCCCTTCGGCTTGGTCATGACGGAAAAGGCGTGGGTGATCTGGTCGATCTGCAGCCGCACGCGCGCCTGGCCGCTGGAGTCCACCTCCCAGGCCTCGGTATCGTAGTCGCCCCGCTCGACCAGGACGCCGACGCCGGTCTGCGGATCGACGCTGAACAGCGCCGCAACGAACGGGTTGTCGACGCCCTTGCGCGCCAAGCGGGTGTTGATGTCGCCGCTGGGCCCGGAGTTCAGCAGGAGCCCTTCGACCAGGGCCTTGGCCGGGGTGTTGGTCACGCCGAGCACCGGCTGGCGGATGATGTAGTGGGACAGCGAATCCTTGCCCATCAGGACGTTCAGCACCTCGCCCTTGGCGCTGATGCTGATGTTCCGCTCGAAGCGGTACTGCTGACGGTTGGCCACCTTGTCGAAGATCGCGATGCGGGCGGCGAGATAGTCGTTGCCGATCCAGCGCAGGCCGACGCCCTCGACATCGCCCAACGGCACGGTCGGCAGGTCCGGCTGATCGATCGTCGCGATGGAGACGAAGCGCTGGTCGGACGCTCCGCCCAGGATGGCGATGTGCTTGCCGTCGGGCGACACCGTCGCGGTGACGATCGCCGGGATCCGCCCAAACGCCGACGCCGGCGGCGGATCGGCGAACGCCGGCGCGGCCATGGTGGCGAGAGCGGCCGACGCCGCGAGCAAGGCTTTCATTGGAACCCCCCGATCCCGTTGATCCGGCCAAGCTAACGCGTTCGCCGGGCCGCGCAATCCCGGGTTGAGGCGCAAGGCAAAACGGCCCGGGATTGCTCCCGGGCCGTGCGACACCTTATCCGTCGGGGGCCGGACGGCGTCTTTGCGCCTCAGTCGATCCTGGAGGGGTGGATCAGGCCGCGGCGCGTTTCTCGAGCGGCGCTTCCAGCTGCGCCCAGTCGATCATCCCGTCGTGCTGGAGGTTCTCGAACTGCAGCACGCCCAAGGCCTCGAACTTCGGCCGGATGCTGTCGGTGAGCAGGCCGATCCGCTTCAGGTTCGGGATCATCCGCTCGAACAGGAAGGTGCGGAAAGCGCGCCCGCCCTGGGTGGCGTTGTTGATCTCGATGGCCTCCTGCTCGGTGAAGCCGAACTCCTGGGCGACGCTGGTGGACACCAGGCGGTCGCGCATCACCACGCAGGCCTCGTAGGCGAACTGCGCCCGCTCCTCGATCTGGTCTTCCGGCAGGCTGCGGATCCAGTCCTCCAGATAGTTGACCCCGAAGGCGACGTGGCGGCCCTCGTCACGCATCACCAGGCCCACGATGTCGCGCAGCAGCGGATCCTCCGTGGTCTGGTGGATGGTCTGGAAGGCCGCCAGCGCCAGGCCCTCGATGAGGATCTGCATGCCGATGAACTTCAGGTCCCACCGCGGATCGGTCAGCACCTTGTCGAGCAGCAGCTTCAGGCTGGGGTTGATCGGATAGACCATCCGGCAGCGGGTCATCAGGTACTTGTGGAACACCTCGACGTGGCGCGCCTCGTCGAAGGTCTGCGAGGCGGCGTAGAGCTTGGCGTCATGGGTCGGCGCACAGCTGACCAGCTGGGAGGCCACCATCAGGGCGCCCTGCTCGCCGTGCAGGAACTGCGACAGCGTCTGGGCCGAGCTGCGGCGGGCGAAGTCACGCTTCTGCTCCGGCGTCAGCGCCTCCCACTTGGGATGGCCGGCGAAGCCTTCCGGCCCCTCGGCGCTCTTCCCGCCCGTCGGCGGCGCCTGGTTCCAGTCGATGTCGAGCTCGCTGTTCCAGTTGAACCGCTTTCCGAGCTCGTAGAGCCGGCGGATCTTGCTGTTCGCCGTCTCGTAGTCCCAGTTGTAGGAGCCGGTCAGCGGGGTCTTGAAGATCTCGCGAATGACTTCGACGTCGTGGTCGGACAGCTGTCGGGCGAGCTCCTCGTCATCGAAGTATTGGACGTCGCCGGGCGGCCGATCGACGATCTGGACATGCAGCATGTGCGTCTCTCCCGGGTCGGGACATCCGGCCCTTTCAACGCACGATAAAGATGACGCCTGCGTCATCTTTGACCCAGATCAAACCGCGCCTTGATGGCAAAACGGCCCGGGATCGCTCCCGGGCCGCTCGCTACGCTTGGTCTGGAGAGACCGCCTACCGGCCTATTCGACGTTGGCGGCCTCGGCCTCCGCCTCGACGGCGATGGCTTCCGGCAGCGGCTCCATGGCCTCCTCGCGGCTGGCCGTCAGGGCCTCGTCGCGCTTGGCGGCGATGCGCTGCAGGTTGCGCAGGTAGGAGCCGGTGCCAGCCGGGATCAGGCGGCCCACGATCACGTTCTCCTTCAGCCCTTCCAGGGTGTCGATCTTGCCCTGGACGGAGGCCTCGGTGAGCACGCGGGTGGTTTCCTGGAACGACGCCGCCGAGATGAAGCTGCGGGTCTGCAGCGACGCCTTGGTGATGCCGAGCAGGACCGGCTGGGTGATGGCCGGACGGGCGCCGCGGGCTTCCGCCTTGGCGCTCTCCTCTTCCACTTCGATCTTGTCGAGGTGGTCGCCCTTCAGCAGGCCCGTATCGCCGGGCTCGAGGATCTCGACCTTCTGCAGCATCTGACGGACGATCGTCTCGATGTGCTTGTCGTTGATCGGCACGCCCTGCAGTCGGTAGACCTCCTGGATCTCGTTGACGAGGAAGTCGGCCAGCGCCTCGATGCCCAGGATCCGCAGGATGTCGTGCGGGTCCGGGTTGCCGTCGATGAGGTATTCGCCCTTGCGGATGATGTCCCCGTCGTGGACGGCGATGTGCTTGCCCTTCGGGATCAGGAACTCGACCGCCTCGCCGCCGTCTTCCGGCGTGATCTTGATCCGGCGCTTGTTCTTGTAGTCGCGCCCGAACTCGACCCGGCCGTCCATCTCGGCGATCACCGCGCAGTCCTTCGGACGGCGGGCTTCGAAGAGTTCGGCCACCCGCGGCAGACCGCCGGTGATGTCCCGCGTCTTGGCGCTTTCCGTCGGAATACGCGCCAGGATCTCGCCGGGCTTCACCTCGTCGGTGTCGCCCACCGACAGAATGGCGCCCACCGGCAGCAGGTAACGCGCGTCGCCGCCGTTGGAGATCTTCATCGGGGCGCCGGTCTCGTCGACCACCGTCATGGCCGGACGCAGGTCCGACCCCTTGGTGGAGGCGCGCCAGTCGATGACCACGCGGTTGGTGATGCCGGTGGCCTCGTCGGCTTCCTCGCGGACCGACATGTTCTCCACCAGGTCCTCGAACCGCACGCGGCCCGCCACTTCCGTGATGATCGGGGTGGTGTACGGGTCCCACTCGGCCAGGCGCTGGCCGCGCTTGACCTTCTCGCCGTCCTTGACGCGCAGGCGCGCGCCGTAGGGCGGCTTGTAGGCCTCGCGTTCCTTGCCGTCGACCAGCACGGTCAGCGACAGGTTGCGGCTCATGCCGATCAGGTGGCCTTCGGCGTTGGTCACGGTGTTGCCGCCGCTGATCTTCACCACGCCCTCGTTGCCGCTCTCGAAGAACGACTGCTCGGCCACCTGGGCGGTGCCTCCGATGTGGAAGGTCCGCATGGTCAGCTGGGTGCCCGGCTCGCCGATGGACTGGGCGGCGATGACGCCGACCGCTTCGCCGATGTTCACCGGGGTGCCGCTGGCCAGGTCGCGGCCGTAGCAGGCGCCGCAGACGCCGACCTTGGTCTCGCAGGTCAGCACGGAGCGGATCTTCACCGACTGGACGCCGGCGCTCTCGATGATGTCGCACTGGTTCTCGGTCAGGTAGGTGTCCGCCGGAACGATGACCTCGCCGCTGGTCGGATCCTTGATGTCCTCGGCCGCGAAGCGACCCAGGATGCGCAGGCCGAGCGAGACCAG
>JAFEDM010000161.1 GCA_018241625.1 Pseudomonadota bacterium
CTGGCCCCGGTCCTGAGCGCGTTCAGCGTCACGGCCAGCGACGATCCCGACATGGCGAGCGCGGCGATGAACGGATTGATCAGGCCCAGCATGGCGGCCGGCGCGGCGACCGCGTTGTAGGCCGCAGAGAGGCCGAAGTTCTCAAGAGCCAGGGTCCTGGCCGAGCGGGCGATATCGTAGGCCTCGACCACGGCCCGCAGGTTCTTGCCGGAGAACACCAGATCGGCGGCGGATTGGGCGGCGTCCAGGGCCGCGCCCGGCGCCATGGCGCAGTGCGCCAGCGACAGGGCGGCGGTGTCGTTCAGGCCGTCGCCCACCATCAGGGCCTTCACCCCGAAGTTGGCCAGGCCCTTGATCACCTCGGCCTTCGCTTCCGGCGTCACGCCGGCCCGCCATTGGGTGACGCCCAGCGTGGCGGCGACGGCCGCCACCGGGCCCTCGGCGTCGCCGGACAGGATCTCGATGCTCAGGCCGCGGGCCCTCAGCGCCGCGATGGTGGCGGCCGCGTCCGGACGCAGGCGGTCGGAGAAGCGCAGCCGATGCGCCGCGTCGCCGTCGAAGGCGAACCAGAGCTCGGTCTCCGAGGTCGGGCCCTCAGGCGCGGCGCCCACGAAGGCGGCGCGGCCCAGCCGGGCCTGGCGGCCGTCGATCCGGCCCTCGACGCCCTGGCCGGAGACTTCATGAGCCGAGGCGGCGACCGGGCCGTCGCCGGCGGCGCGCGCCAGGGCCTGGGCCAACGGATGGTGCGAGGCGCGGGCCAGTTGCGCGGCCTGGGCGAGCACCGGGCTGTCGGCGTCGAGCAGGGTCGGCTGACCCTCGGTGAGCACGCCGGTCTTGTCGAACACCACATGGCGGACTTCCGCGAGCCGCTCGAGCGCGGCGCCGGATTTCACCAGCACGCCCTTGCGGAACAGACGCGCCGAGGCGGTGATCTGCACGGCGGGCACCGCCAGGCCCAGGGCGCAGGGACAGGTGATGATCAGCACCGCCACGGCGCGGATGATCGCTTCGCGCGGGCCCAGGCCCAGCGCCCAGGCGCCCAGGAAGGTCGCGGCGGCGAGGGTGTGGACGACGGGCACATAGAGGGCCGCGGCCCGGTCGGCGAGGCGCACATAGCGCGAGCGCGACTGGGCGCCGGCCTCCACCAGCCGCGCCAGGCCGGCGAGCGTCGAGTCCTCGGCGCTGGCCAGCGCCTGCAAGGTGAGCGTTCCGCCGAGGTTGAGCGCGCCGGCGCGGACCTCCTGTCCTGGGCGGACGGGCTGGGGCGCGGTCTCACCGGTCAGCAGGCTGGCGTCCAGGTCGGACGCGCCGTCCTCGATCCGGGCGTCGACGGGGATGCGGTCGCCGGGACGGACCAGCAACAGGTCCCCGACGCGCAGTTCGGCGACCGGAACGCTGACCGGTTGGCCGAGGTCGTTGAAACGGGTGGCGGGCGCCGCCTGCAGGGCCAGCAGATCGGCCGCCGCGCCCTGGGCGCGCAGCCGCAGGCGATGGTCCAGCCAGCGGCCCACCAGCAGCAGGAACAGCAGAGAGACGGCCGCGTCGAAATAGGCGTCGCGGCCATGTAGCAGCGTCTCCTGGATGCTGACGCCCAGGGTGAGCAGGACGCCGACCGAGATCGGCACATCCATGTTGGCCCGGCCGGCGCGCAGCGAACGCCAGGCCGACTGGAAGAACGGCAGGCCCGCGAACAGGGCGCAGGGCAGGGCCACCGCCCCGGACAGCCACATCATCAGGGTGCGGCTTCCAGGCCCGAGCTCCTGGCCGAACAGGCCGGCCCACAGCGGCACCGAGAACATCATGGTGTTCATCGCCCCGAAGCCGGCGACGGCCAGGGCGAGGATCAGCCGGCGGCCCTCGCGGTCACGTTCGGTGGCGGCCTTGGCGGGGTCGAACGGGGTCGCGGCGTAACCCAGGCGGTCCAGGCGGCGCACGATCCGGGCCGGGTCCGCCTTGCCTGGCCGGAAGGTGACGGCCAGCTTGTGGGTGGTGAGGTTCAGGCGCGCGTTCGCGACAGCCGGGTCGGCGGCGACCTCGCGTTCGATCTTGGCCAGGCAGGCCGCGCAGCGGGCGCCCGGCACCAGCAGGTCGAGGCGCTCGGCCTCGCCGTCGTGGCGGAGGAAGGCCGAGAGGTCGGCGCCGGCGTCGGGATAGGTCA